>JASHYS010000216.1 GCA_030042915.1 Acidobacteriaceae bacterium | reverse complement strand
CGAGTGCAGCGTCGGCACCCCATCGCGTGGTAATCAAGCCTCTTCCGGCAACGAGCGTCTCGATGGACTTGATCTTCGCGCCCGACGATGGTCCGACTGGATTCACAGTCGCACCGATTTGCCGGTAGTATTCGACGAGGGAATTGACGCGGCCAAGGATGCGTGCTCCACCACGCATGAGTGCGTGCAACAGCGAGGGATCCACCGTCTCGCAGATTCCGCCCGCGATCAGCAATTCAATTCCTGCCGCGCGAAGGCCATCCAGGAATGGCTTTTCGGCCAGCAGTCGCACAACCTGCTCGTTTACGTAACTGGGTGCGCCCAGAAAGCCGATCCGCAATGGACGCTCTGCGTTAGCAAGTTTTATCAACTCCGAATGCTCAGGGGGAACAAAGGCCAGCACCCTAGGCTGCGCTTCGTATCGCTGTTCAATTTCGCGAGCGTCGTCGTCAGAGATGGCGAGGCATCGGCTTTGCGGGCGCAGGACCTCCGCTTCATCCGCAGCCGAGAGGCTCACCCAGCGGCGACTGCCGATGCGCCTGTGCCGGTCCGCCATGACATCGCCCGCATCAACCACCGCCTTGTCGCCCGCTCGCGCCAGGCGAAGAAGATGAAAGGGCCATGCGTAATAGCAGACAATGATCTCGTAGCGATCGATCCACTCTTGTGGCAGCGGTGTTCTTATGAAAAAGCGGAAGCAGTCGATGATCCGCAGCCGGTTGCAGAGAAGCACACCCGTGCCGTACCAGAGAGCCGTATTGAGCCGGGCAATCAAGGGATACGCACCGCTGAGGACTCGTACCGGCAGGCCGCGTTCGCCGAGCCATCGTCGCGCTCTGCCCATGGGAGCGTCAAGCGCAAGCAAATCCACGGCCTCGCCATAATCTGAGCAGAGAGCAGCCAGAACCTGATGTTGTCTTTTGCTCATTCCGTTCTCTGACTTCATGTCGATGGGAGACAGATAGAGGGCTCGTGGCGGCGAATCAGTGGAATGGCTGCGCCGGGAACTCAAAGAAAGTTACGCTCCGATGAGCTGACGCGAGAATGTCTGGGAGGGGGTCCCTCCAACCCATAGCACCGCTCGCGCCTGAATATAATACAGGATGCCGCGAATCAGTTATTCGACGCAACTTCCCGCGACGGCTCAGGCGCATGCGAACGGTCATATTTTATTGCGAATCCACGGTCTCAGGGAGCCACGAGAAGATGGCCGCGATGGCCGACGCCGCTATTCGCCGGCATTATGGCGAGATCGAAATCACGTGGCTCATTGATCCTTCAAATCTCGCCCTCGCTACGTTGATTGACAAGGCAGGCTCATCGCGAATTGCAATCAATCTTAACCCCACCTTCCGATGGATTCGCAACCCCATCTCCGTTCTGAAGAAGCTGCTTCGTGTAAGGCGAGCGTTCAAAAAGCTGAACCCCGATCTCGTCCTGCTTGTGCAAGGTGGAATCACCAATGGCTTCGACGGCGCCGTGGCTGCACGTATGGCGAGCGTCCCAGTCTGCAGCTACATTCCGCTCGCGCAGAGCCCTTTGCAGTTGGGGCGGAAAATTCTCCCGCGCCTGCGCACCGCAATCGTCTCGATCTTCTTCAGGGCCATTCCTCGCTACGTCACGATCGACAGCGAACAGGAAGCTTCCCTGCGCACCTGGCAACCGAAAGCGGAAGTTACGGTGGTTGAGAATTTCCTGCCGGGGCCGATTGTTTCTGCCCCGCGCAGGTCCGAGGCGAAGCAGAGCATCGGCGTTCCCCGCGAACTCGCTGTGCTTGCGGTGATCGGGCGAATCCACTTCTGGCAAAAGTCGCAGGATTGGCTCTTGAAGGCACTCGGAGAAGGAATCTTTCTCGAAAACAAGGCGCTCATCTTCGTTGGAGATGGTCCCGACAGCGCCGCATTGTCCCGGCTCATCGCGAATTCACCCCGGCGATCTTACCTGTTCCAACTGGGGTGGCGACAAGACATGGACAGCATTTACCAGGCGGTCGACTTGCTGCTGATCCCCTCGCGGTATGAGGGCGTTCCCCAGGTCATGCTTGAGGCACTGGCGCGCCAGATTCCCGTGGTTGCTTCAGATCGCGACGGCATGAAGTCCTGGCTGCCTACGGATTGGCGATTTCCTTTTGGCGACGCCGCAGCCATGCAAAACGCGATTCATCGCGCGCTCCAGGGCCGATCCGGCGATCATTGGGAAGCGATCGAGCGGCGCCTCGAGGTTGCAAAGGATGAGCGTCGCTTCGGAGTTGAATTTGGCAACGCGCTGGCCGCCTTCTGTGCGCGTGCCGCGCAGCGCAAATGATTGCTGCTGAGAGGGCCGAATGGCCTGGACTGTATGCACGGCGCTGATGTAACTTTTCCTTGGAACCGGCAGAGCAGACCGTAGTGGCGCACAGGGCGCGCAATCAAGGAGATATGTGTCGATCGAACGACGGATCAGGAGTCGCACGGGAGCGCGCACGAACAGAATTCTCCACCGACTCGTCCACTTCTGCCTGTGGCTCACTGCCTGGATGCCGACGCACACGCTGCGTGTGATCGGATTGCGTCTCTTCGGCGCTTCAATCGGCCCTGATGTGGCTCTGGGTCGCGGAATTCGAGTGTTCTACCCCTGGAAACTGAGCATCGCGGCGCACACGGTGATCGGGATGCGCGTGTACCTGGATGCGCGCGGTGGGCTCAAGATTGGCAGCAACGCGAACATCTCGGCCGAAGCTGCCATTTGGACCGCGGAGCACGATATTCAGTCGCCTGAATTTGCGATGACCGAAGCGCCCGTCGCCATCGGCGATCGGGCGTGGGTTTGCTTCCGGTCGACACTTTTGCCGGGAGTGACCATCGGCGAGGGATCTGTGGTTGCTGCGGGATCGGTCGTCACCACGGATGTGCCGGCGTTTTCGTTTGTGGGAGGCGTTCCGGCCCAAGTGATTGGAAAGAGAAACGAGAACCTGGCGTACGAACTAGGCCGGCGGCGCTCGTAGTTTTCTGTGATTCAGCCTGCTTATCGCACTTTGCGGGCCACAATCATCACGGAATGGCCCCTTACGAAAGGAACCTGCTCCCATTTTCCGCCTGCCATGCGCGCGAGAAACTTCGCTCCAAGCTCCATGACGCGGAATCGGGCCGACTCAGTCAGATGTTCTTCATTGCGGGGCCACAGCAACGCTGAGAGTGCCGCGCGCAGGTGATCGCGGCGAAGCGGCTCGTGCCAGACTCGCGACACCTCACACTCGCAATCCTCGATAAGCGCACACAGAGAGGCCGCGGACCACCACGTCATGTGATGCGGCGGATAGTTGAGAATTTCGTTCGTCAGATAGCCCATGAATCCTTCCATGTCGGGCGTGGATACAATGAGCTTTCCGCCGGAGCGCAAGCGTCTGATGCACGCGCGCAGAAGGTCGCCTGGATTGTCGACGTGCTCCAGGATCTGAAAGA
>JASHYS010000215.1 GCA_030042915.1 Acidobacteriaceae bacterium | reverse complement strand
GGTGATGAGCTTCTTTCCCCGCAGATTCTATGAAATAGCTCTGATGGCGTTGCTGGCAGGCCTGCTGACGGTGGGAGCGGGTGTTCGGCTTCGTGCGCAGCAGCCTCAATCGGCCCAAAGCGAGTTGGCCGAGGTTCCTTTGCCCGAGCCGACGGCCAATGCTCTGCCGCTTGCCGAAGACCGCGGTGCGGCGGATCTGGAACAGACGCTAAAGCGCCTGAAGACTACGGCCAGCGTGCTGGTGATCGTGGCGCATCCCGACGATGAAGATGGCTCGCTGATGACGTATTTGTCGCGCGGGCTGGGAGTACAGGTTACGGCGCTCACGCTCACACGTGGCGAGGGCGGGCAGAACGCCATGTCGGCGGAGAGCTACGACGCGCTGGGGCTCATCCGCACTGCCGAGCTGCTGAAGGCCGATGAATATTACGACGCGCAGCAGCTTTGGGGCACCGAAGCGGACTTTGGCTTTTCGAAGACGCAGGAAGAGTCATTTGAGAAATGGGGGCACGACCGAGTGCTCTACGACGCGGTGCTGGCTGTGCGCCTGGTGCGGCCGCAGGTCATCATTTCAACTTTTGTGGGCGGTGTGAGCGACGGCCACGGGCAGCACCAGGTTTCGGGCGAGATCGCGCAGGAGGCGTTCAAGGCAGCGGGCGATCCCAAGGTCTTCCCAGATCAGTTAAAGGACGGCCTGCAGCCGTGGCAGCCGCTGGCGGTTTATTCGCGTGAACCATTCGCACCCATTACCAACGGGCAGATGCTCGACTACGCGACGGGCAAATGGGCGCCGGCCAAGTTCCATAATTACGTGACCGGCGAATGGAGCGAGGGCTCGCCGTCGGCCGATGTGAGAATGTCGACGGGCGCATGGGATCCAACTTTGGGTCGCACTTATGAGCAGATCGCGCGCGAGGGCTGGGGCATGCAGCTGTCGCAAAACGGCGGCGCGAATCCCGCGCTGAGCGAGCCGGACGAGACCAGTTATCACCTGTGGGCGGTTGTGCCTGAGGCGGCCGCGCCCAGGGACACAGACGGCAGACTGTTCGCCGGCAATCTCTTTGACAATCCGAAAGTCCGGATCGACACAAGTATCACGGGCATAGCACGGCTGGCGGACGGCCAGCCTGCGGCATGGCTGACGGACGCACTCACCAAGATCCAGGGCGAACTGGACTCCTACGAGCGAGATTGCCGCAATCAATGCGGCGTGGCCGGCGCGAATGAATGCGACATCCCAAGCGCTCACAAATTGGCGCCGATTTACCGCGAAACCCTCGATCTCTACGCGCGAGTGAAGACCAGCGAACTGAGCGCGAAAGCCAAGGCCGATCTGGAGTTTGAGCTGGACGCAAAGATCGAACAGTTTCAAGAAGCACTCAAGGACCTGCTGGGCTTGGACATGATGGCATTCGCGACTGGGAGCGGCGGGGCACCAGGCTACGGCGGGCGCGGCGGATCTGCCGATGAATCCACGCGCAGCGTCTGGCCGAGCGAGGAGTTCGGCGTGCGCGTGCATGCGGCGTTCCCGACGACAGATGTGGTGCTCACCCGCGTTTGGCTCGAGAGCCAGGACGGCCCTGGGTGGAAGACGGAAGATGCGAGCGCATCGGCGCCTGGTGAAGGGCCGGTGAGCGACCGAATCTTTCACGTACATGTGCCGGACAACGCGCCGCCTACGGAACCGTACTTCACGCGGCCGACGACCGAGCAGGCCTACTACGATATCTCCAATCCGGCGTGGCGTGAACGCTCATTCGCGCCCTATCCTCTGGATGCGTGGGCGGAATTCGTATTCGATGGTGTACCGATTCGCATGGGGATGGCGGTGCAGACGCTGGCTCACGTGAACGGCGTGGGCGGCGTGTATGAGCCGCTGGTGGTGACGCCGGCCATCGGCGTGCGCGTGGAACCGGAGGCGCGCATTCTGCCGCTCGACGGCTCGCCGCTGCCGGTGAGCGTCACGGTACATGCGGAGCGAGCCGCTGAAGGCACGGTGAATCTGAAATTACCGCCGGGCTGGCGCTCGGAGCCCAGTGAGCAGAAGTTCCATATGAACGGAGCAGGCGACACCCAGCCGCTGGTGTTTTCGGTTTCTCCCTCGGGCGACGTTGAAGCGCGCGCTTACACGATCGAGGCCGAAGCGCACGCAGGAGAATCCACCTACGCCACCGGCTGGCGAAATGTCGCCTATCCAGAGCTGCGGCCGACCTACCAATACATGGCTGCCGAGTTGCGCACGCGCAAGGTCGACGTGAAGGTTACGCCCGGCCTGCGCGTGGGCTACGTCATGGGCACGGGCGATTTGGTTCCTGAAGCCATTGAAGCGCTGGGCGTGACCCCGCACCTGATCACCGACGAGGAGCTCAAGTCGGGCGATCTCTCGCAGTGGAACGCGATTGTGATTGGCATTCGCGCCTATTCGGCGCGGCCGGCGCTGGCCCACGCACAGCCGCGGCTCGACGATTATGTACAGCGCGGCGGGACGTTGGTTGTGCAGTACCAGAGCGCGACGTTTCCGGCGCCGCTTGCCGTCACCATGGGCCGCATGGCCGAGCGCGTGGTGAATGAGCAGGCGCCCGTCAAGCTGCTCGATTCCTCGAGCGCGCTCTTCAACTGGCCTAACAAGATCACGTCTGCTGATTTTGACGGTTGGTTTGAGGAACGCGGCCACGGGTTTCTCGACCACTGGGATCCGGGTTACGCCGCACTCACTGAGACGGCCGACCCGGGCCAGGATCCGCAACAGGGCGGCCTGTTAGTCGCGCATCGCGGCGAGGGCACCTATATTTATGTCGCCTACGCGCTCTACCGGCAGTTTCCCGAGCTGGTGCCCGGAGCCTACCGGCTGATGGGCAATCTGCTGAGCGCCGGGACCGCGCCCGCCAGCAGATAGGCCGCATCACGGTCCTCGCAACCCGCATTGCAGAAGAAAGTTCAGCGCCCCGATTGTGAATGGTGTGTGAATTCTTCGTTCTCCGCGCTCCTGACGCGACGATGGATAGCTGCAAGTGTGAATTCTAGGTAAATTCGTCAAATCTTAATCTGGCTCTGCGAGGCTGGGATGCGAAACAAGGAGAGGAGTTTGCGCGGCGCCAAATCCCTCCTCCAGCACTTGCATGGGTTTCCGCGCTGATGCTGATAACGCAAAATTCCTCCCTCATGGTCAGGTCCCGAATGCGAAGTGAATTGCGTTCGCTGTGCACGCGAACGCTGCCCCCACTCCAACCCGACTCCAAACGAAAAGAGAGGCCCAAATGAGATTTACAGTCCACATGGCTGCCGCAGCACTTTTGACAGCCAGTCTCGTTGTCTGCCACGCACAAACCAGCAGCACCACGCCGGTTAAGAAGCACACGCCGGCCAAGCAAGCGGCTCCGCCGGGACCCACGGTGCAGGAACAGATTCAGGAACTGCGCACCGAGATGCAGAGCCAGATTGACAGCCTGAAGAGCGATCTGGCCGCAAAGGATGCGGAACTGCATCAAGCGCAACAAGCCGCATCCGATGCGCAGGCGGCGGCTGCCAAGGCGGAAGCCGACGCTCAATCGCAACAGCAGGCGTTCACTGAGAATGCGGCGGCTGTTACCACGTTGCAAAGCACCGTGAGCGATTTGAAGACTAACCAGGCTTCGCTGGCCGACACGGTTTCAACGGAGACGACGAACATCAAGAAGATGGTCAATAACCCCGATACCTTGCACTACAAGGGCATCGCCATCACTCCGGGGGGCTTCACGGCGGCCGAAACAGTTTTCCGCTCCAAGGCCACGGGCGGCGACATTCCCACCCCATTCACTTCGCTTCCCTACGAGGGCTCCGACAA
>JASHYS010000214.1 GCA_030042915.1 Acidobacteriaceae bacterium | reverse complement strand
CGACGCTTCGTTGTTCGAGAATCCCGTGGATCCGGAGTTTGGGAACCGTTATTGAAGCAGAGAGCGGCGATCAGGCATCGGCTCCGTCCGCCGAGGCCCGCGGCTGCTCCTCGATTTCATATTCAAACTTGCGAAGATTTCTCAAGCATTCGGTCAGAGCGCCCATCAGGGTCTCGGCCCATCCGCAGGGTTGAAATTTCATGGTTTTTTGATTCAATTCAATATCGGCGTGGGCAAAGAACTTCATGTCGCTGGTTTTGGCGGTGGCGAATTCCTTCACCGTGATGCGCGCTTCTACCTCGCCGCCGCCATGTTTCTTCTTGACCGAGAAGAAATGCAGTTTGGCGAGAGCCTCCGACGGATCCTTCTGGGTAAACTTCCAGTCTTCCACGTTGCGACCTCCCCTGCTGCCAAGTTTACGGCGGATCGGGGGCCGGCACGAAGCCAAATGGCAGCTCTGAAGCGATCGGTCGTGGATTTACTGCAACTCCGGTTGCTGCGACCGAAGCAGGCTCCCAATGATCTCGTGAACCTTCAATAACGAAACGGGGTGGTCGATGACAGCGGCGGATGACTGGCCGGCCCGATGCACCATCAGCATGGGCCGCGGGTCGAAAACGCCGCCATGCGAGGCTGCCCGTTCTTCCGCAGTCCAATGTCCCGAGGCCTCCCATAAGTAAGTGCGCCATGAGTGGTCCCCACAAACAACGATGCTGGTTTCGGGCCAGCGGGAGGAGGCGTGCAAGGCGGCGAGGTACTCACCAAGGGTTTTGTCGGACAGTGCCAGATTGTCGATGTAGGAGGCGTCGCCGCTGGCGTCGAATTGGCCCGTCTTCCGATTGTAAATTCCCGGCGGATGCGGCAAAGGGACATGGAGAAAAACGAAGTCCAGTTGGTTATTCTCCAGGGCTTGTTTGGCGCGGCCATCCAGATCCTCATACACTGCCGCCTGATATTCCAGCAATCGCTCACGCAGCCGGGGGTCAAGCACAATCGCGTAGCGCTCCCAGGCATCTCCGACATCTCTCCAGAAGCCGTCCTTCACAAGGAAAACCGCTGGCTGCAGGGCCGGATACGACCAGTAACACTGGTCCAGGTAAGGAGCCAGCATCGAGCAGTAGGGGTTATACCAGCCCACGACCGAGGTCGTCATTCCCAGTTGTTTGGCTTCGGCAAACGGCGTTTCCGCCGCCTGAAAGGGCGAAGGTGGCTGCCCCTGAACGGTAAGAAATACACGATTATCACTTGCCGTGAATACCTTGCTGGCGGGCTGACCTTCGAGCAGCGAAGGAACGGCTGTTTCCGTCTGTTCCGTTACCGGCTTAACGTTGGTGAAGACCGTAGAAACCTGGCGCAAGGCATCGAAGTTGGGCAGGTTCAACCCCGGAAATCGCTCGCCAAAGACCTGATTGTACGAGAGCTCGTCCATGAGGATCCAAATCACGCGGGGACGGGATGCGACAGCTTGCGGGTCGGCAGCCATGACGTTTTCGACCATGTTCGGGGCGGGACGCCAAAAGGCGAGGCGAACAAGTTGCACGAGGACGACGAGGAAAAAGGCGACAAGGCCAACGGCGACTGCGCGACGAACCTCCTGTAGCCAGTGATAGGCGGCCGGCCAGAAAAAGCGAAAAGCCCAAATCAACAGGAGCGCCAGCACCAGAACGCGCAAAACGTATCTGTAGTTGGAAGAATCCGTTTGATAAATGAAAATTGCCTCGGCTATCGCAGCTGCATAAAAGGCCGGCAGGCAGGTTCTAATCCAGTCGCCGAGGCGAGTGTCCTCAATCCATTTGCACAGAATGGCCACGATCAACGTCACAATGGCCAGGTTGAGGATCAACGCAAGGGCGAAATCAGTCAGAGCTAACGGACTGTGCATTCGCATCGACCAGGGACGCAAGCTCGCCGTTTCGTACATGGGATAGAGAACGACCGCAGCGATTCCGGCGCCGTTCAATGATCTGCGTATGAGGGTTTTCATCGATTTTGAGATTTAACCAGGTTGTGCAGGACGGGGGCCCTGGATGACGCAAGTATAAATCGCCGGGGCGTTCTGGTAACACGATTACCGTTGGAAAAGGCGACCGAAATCTCCTGTGCTGCGCCGTTCAGTCGGAGCCGTCTGCTGATGGAACCAAAAGGGCTATCCCTTCGTACCAACACGGTATGCAGTGTGTGGGTACATTAAGCTGGAGCATGGCACGACTGGAGGCGCCGGGAATCATGCCAGCTCCTGCCGTGGGGCGGGTCTTCGCGCGCGAGGAGCGAGAACGCCTTCAGTCGCCGGCACCGAACCGCGCCCCAGGAGCCGCAACGCCCTCGGCCGGCGCGGCCCGTGTGGAGGGTAGACAGCTGGAGCAGGACTGGCCCCAAATCGTAATTCGCTGCATCGACGGCGACTCCGGCGCATGGGCTGAAATGGTCCGCGTGCATCATCGCCGCGTCTACGGGCTCTGCTATCGCTTTACCGGAAACGCCGCCGACGCCGAAGACCTCACCCAGGACGTCTTCCTCAAGGTTTATTCCAATCTGCGCAGCTTCGATGCTTCGCGGGGCAGTTTGCCGGTATGGATCACTACCATGACGCGCAACTTGCTGGTAGATAACTTCAGGCGCACGCGCAATCAGCGCGCTACCAGTTCGCTCGACGAGGGCTGGGACCAGACCGAAGAACTGCGTCCGGCTGATCGGCTGGCGGATGCGGGTCCGTCACCCCACGAGGCAGCGGCGCGCAAGGAACTGGCCCGTATGGTCCAGGGCGCGCTCTGCCAGGTTTCGGTCGAGCTGCGCGAGGCAGTCATCCTTAGAGATTTGCAAGACCTTGATTATAAAGAGATTGCCCAAGTTCTTGGTATTCCTGAAGGGACCGTCAAGTCCCGTATCAGCCGCGGCCGGGCGGAACTGGCGCGGCTGCTGGAACGTAGTAAACGGGAGGTGATGTAGTCATGGCGGAGCGCTCATACATTCCGGGATCCCCGGCCTGCGGCGAGTGGGAAACCCTGCTGGCGGATGCGCTGGACGGGCGGTTGAGGCCCGAAGATGAAGCCACGTTCACGGCGCACAAGGCCGTCTGCCCGGCCTGCGCAGCGCTGTTTGAAGAGGCGCGCAAAGGCCGCGAGTGGCTCGAGTTTCTCTCACCGGAGCCCGAAGTCCCGGAAGGACTTTTAGAGAAGATCCTGGCGCATACGGGACCGGGACAGGCGAAGGGTAGTGAATGGCCCATTGGCGGAGGAGCTTTGCCCGTGCCAGCGGGATCGGCCGCGATTCCTGCGTTTATCCCTCCCGTTTGGCAGCAACCCGGCTTTTTCGCACGCATGCGTAGCTCGGTGCAACCCCGGCTCCTGATGACGGCTGCGATGGCGTTTTTCTCAGTAGCGGTCACGCTGAACCTGGCTGGTGTGCACTTGACGAGCTTGCGCATTGCCGACATGCGGCCCAGGGTGTTGCGTTCCTACATGGAACGGCAACTCACCATCGCTTCGGTGCCCATTGTTCGCTATTACGATCACCTCCGTTTTGTGTACGAGGTTGAATCGCGAGTGCGCGAGTTGCGCGGCCAAACCCAGGAACGCGAGCCGCAGCGCGAGCCAACGCGTCCGGTTACGCCAGGTGAAACCAGAGGAGTACCGGATCGGAATCCGGGCAACAACAAGGATGGTGGATTCCGCGCGGACCCTCAGCAACAGCCCACGAACTCGGTGATGGGTCCCTCGGGAGAGCCGGTCGATGAATCAACGAATGGAATTCTGGAAACTTCCCTAACCTTTGACGGCAAGTCCACGCAGTCTGGGGGCGCCGCAATGCAGGCGCGGGAAAGGAGAACACCATGGACTGCGTAAATCATAGCGGCGTAAATGCAACCGCCTTTTGCCAGCAATGTGGCAAGCCACTCTGCTCAACTTGTGTGCGCACTGGCGCAGGCGGTCAGCTCTTCTGTGATCCATGCTGGACGACATGGCGTGGGACGCAGCCTCCCATTTATGCGCCTCCGCCCCCGGGATCGCCCAATCCCGGCCTGGCCGCCTTCCTGGGACTGATTCCCGGTGTTGGCGCCATGTACAATGGCCAGTTCATCAAGGGACTCGTGCACCTTCTGATCTTTGCGGTGCTAGTGAGTGCGAGCCACGAGTTCTACGGGTTCGGGTGGCTGGTCTTCGGATGGATCTGCTACCAGGTCTTCGAAGCGTACTTTACCGCGAAAGCACGCCGTGACGGCGAACCGTTGCCCGATCCGCTGGGCCTGAATGAAATCGGTAACCTGTTCACCGGAGCGCGCTCGCAGCCTAGCGCCAATGCGGGCGCCACCGGGCAAACACAGGCCGGCGCGGATCAGCAACCAAACCAGGATGCGAATCAAGCGCCCGGTGCGCCGGCGTACCAGGCTGCGGAGCCGGGACCGTATGGGCAGCCCACGCAGAGCTCATCGGGGCCCGGGTTCTCTCCCGTGCCGCCTGTCCCTCCCCCACTTCCGCCCGCCCAGTGGAGGCGACGAGAGCCAATCGGGGCCATTGTCCTGATCGCGCTTGGGCTGCTGTTTCTTGTCGGGCGGCTCGACCTTTTCTCGCGCCGGCTGTTTGAGTTTGGCTGGCCGGTCCTGCTCATCGGGCTGGGTGTGTGGCTGATTGTGCGCCGCATGCACGATACGCGGCAAAACTCGCAGCAAGATTCGCAAGGAGGGCGTCAATGAGCCGCTACATTTTGATTCGAAGATTGTGGGCTCCTGCTTTTCTGCTGCTGGTTGGGGCCATGGCGCTGCTGGCGCAGGCCAACCTTCTTGGTTGGAGCAAGAGCTGGCCGTTGTTCCTCATTCTGGCAGGCGTTTTGATGCTGGCTGAGCGGGCGGCCCTGGCTGCGGAAGGTTATCCGCAATTTCCCGGCACGACGAATCCCGCGTTGGCCAATCCCACCGCCGGCCGGGGCAGTCTGCAACCCGCCGAAAATCCCGGCTCGATTGCTCCCACTGAGCCGCATGACTTCGGCGATCACGAAAGTGGAGCGCAGTCATGAGCACGATACCTCCAAGTAGTCCTCCAGGCGGGGCGCCGCCTCCCTACGATCCCAAGATGCAGTGGCGCGTCTATCGCGAGCAGCAGAAGGCTGCGTGGCGCGCACAACGCGACGCCTGGCGCGCGCAACGCCAGGCCTTGAAGGCCAACTACTACGGCACATACGGTCCGCGCGTGCCATCCGTGGTGGGCCCCGTCATCCTGGTATGCGTCGGCGTGATCGCGTTGCTGGTGGTCACCGGCCATATCGACGCCGGCTCGTTCTGGAGCTGGTACGGCCAGTGGTGGCCGCTCCTGCTCATCGGCGCGGGCCTGGCTCTGCTGGGCGAGTGGGCGCTCGACATGCGCCGCAAGACTCCTGTGCGCCGCAGCAGCAGTTTCGTGGGGATTCTGGTTCTGATTGCGTTCCTCGGCCTGTGCGCGGCGGGTTGGAATCACATGCGGCCGTACGTGGGATCATGGGGCGGCGATGGAGGCTTCTTCAATTTCTTCGACGTGCCGGAACATGATCGTGATCAACCTGTGGACAGCCGACAGATTCCGGCCAATGCTGCGATTGAGATCCAGAATCCACGCGGCGACGTGAGCATTACGGCGGGCGATGGGCCGAACCTGGAAGTGCAGGCGCGCGAAGTGGCCTATGCCAGTTCCGACGAGGCCGCGAAGAAAATCTTCGACGCCGAGGCCGCGCAGGTTACGGTCACCGGCAGCGCAGTGCTGATCCAATCGCAGAGCAACTCGCGAGGGAGAGTGAATCTCACCGTGACGGTTCCGCAATCGGCGCATGTGACGGTGAACGCGGGATGGGACGACGTGACCGCAACCGGACTGGGCGCCGGAATCGACATCACCGCGCGCGGCGACGTTCATCTCAGCTCGATCAGCGGCCTGGTTGCCACGCATTTCATCAATGGCAGGCACGACGTATTCGCCGCCCAGGATATTCAAGGCGACGTGACCCTGGAGGGCGACGTGAACGATCTCACCTTGTCGAATATCAAGGGCGGGATCACGCAGAACGGTCACATTCCCGGCGACGTGTCGATGGAGAACATTGGCGGACCGGTGCACGTGCATACTCCGGTGACCACGCTCGACGTGGCGGCGTTGCCGGGCGACCTTACGTTGAACGACGATGATCTGCGCATTACCGGGGCCAAGGGGCAAGTGCGTGTGGCGACACACTCAAAGGACGTCGATCTGAGCCAGATCACAGGCGACGCGTACGTGGAAGACCGCGACGGAACCATCCGCGTAGAAGAGGCGGGCGCCTACGGCGTGGAGGCCAAGAACGGCAAGGGTGACGTGGAGATTACTCTGCCTGAAGATGCCTCAGCGACGGTAAGCGGCCACACCCACAATGGCGAAATCATCACCGACTTCGGGCTGACGGTGACCGGTGACGAGGACAAAACCGTAAGTGGGCGCATCGGCTCGGGTTCGGCGCGCGTGATGCTCAGCACCGATGACGGCGATCTGCACATCAAGCGAGGTCCGGCGCTGGCTTCAACGCAGCCTCCTGCCGGGGCTCGTCATCTGAAAAGCCCCGGATCGTCGCCGCCGCAGTCAGTGACACAATAAACGGCAACCGAGGCAAAAGCATCTAAACAGGCGCAGGAGCTTTTTGAATCTCCCGTGCCTGTTTCGCTTTTCTCCCCTCCGGATGTATGCTCCTGCGCAGGGGGCCCTCCCCCGGGAGGTCAATCGCGGCCATGGTGCATGCGCCGGTCACAGTCATCACAGTCGAGCGGGAGTACGGTTCGCATGGTGGAGAGTTTGCGCATGATCTGGCAGCGCGCCTGGGCTGGAGGCTGCTGGATTCAGAGCTGGTAACGGGCGCAGCGCGTGTGGCAGGCGTCGATCCCAAACACGCAGCCAAACTCGACGAGCATCTCGATCCCTGGTACTACCGTTACGGCAAGATCTTCTGGCAGGATCCGGTTTACGCGCCCGCAACCACGGCCGATGAAAAGATGCTCGATTCCGGGCGCATGATCGAGCTCATCCGGCAGCAGATTCTTGACGCCGCCAAGCACGGCCATTGCGTGCTGGTGGGCCGTGGATCGGCCTGCGCACTCGCGGGCCGGCCTGGCTGCTTTCACGTCTTTGTCTACGCCACAGCCAGCGCCAAGAAAGAGTGGTTTGCGCGCGCGTTTCCTGACCGCGCTGAACAGGCGGAGCAGGACCTGGCTGCCTTCGATCGCCGCCGCGCCGCTGTCATCCGCAAGTTTTACCAGCAGGAGTGGTGCTCCCGCGGGCTTTACCACATGCTGCTGAATTCCTGCATCGGTACCGAGCCGATGATCTCAGCAGTGCAGTGCGCAGCGGGACTGTGCGCCCCGGCGGCAGAGGCCATGGCGAGATAACGGGCTCACGCAGCCCTCGAAAA
>JASHYS010000213.1 GCA_030042915.1 Acidobacteriaceae bacterium | reverse complement strand
GCACGGCGATGTGGGCACGTACACAATTACCGTGAAGGTGGTCGATGCCTACGGCGATACGGCAACATCCGGCTCGCTGAGCATCACCATCGTGGCCGCGCAGGCAATTACCTTCGGCGCGGCGCCCACTGCGACGGCGACCTTTGGCGTCGCCTATGCGAGTAGTGTGAGCGCCAGCGGCGGCGCGGGCACGCTCACCCTGAGTGTGGCCAGCGGAGCCATGCCTCCGGACCTGAGCCTGAACACCGGCACCGGCGCCATCAGTGGAACCCCCAAGGCTGCCGACATCGGCACATTCACGTTTGCCGTGCAGGCGGCAGACGCCTATGGAGACTCCGCGACTTCGCCTTCTTACAGCATTGTCATTAGCTATCCAGCCGTGACCATCACTCCAGGATCGGGAAGCTTGCCTCTGGCGGTCACAGGCCAGTCGTATTCGCAAGCATTAACGGCGGGCGGCGGCAGCGGAGCAGGCTACACCTGGACCGTAACAGGATTGCCGGCAAACGGGTTGAGTTTTTCGGCCACCGGCGCCACGCTCACCATCAGCGGCCAGGCCACAAACTCGGGAACCGTCAGCTTTACGGCGTCAGTGACCGACGGCGCCGGCAACAGCGGGGGACCGCTCTCCTACAGCATCCAGGTGTACAGCCCGGTGACGCTGCCGGCTGCTAATCCCGCTTCCCTGCCCTCCGTGGCGACGGTGAACCTTGTCTACAGCGGGACCGTTGTCGCCACCGGCGGCAGCGGCAACTATACCTGGACAGTTACCGGCCTTTCCGACGGCTTAAGTTCTTCATCCAGCGGCGGCACATTGACGATCAGTGGGGCGCCCACGTCGGCGGCCACGGTTTCGTTCAATGCCAGCGTGAAAGACACCACCACCGGCGTCACCGCGGGACCCATCACGTATACGATCACGGTTTATGCCACTGTGACGCTGCCCGCAACCAATCCCTCCACTCTGGGCCCGGCAATCGTCAGCACTCCCTATACGGGGACGATCGCTGCGGCGGGCGGCAGCGGCAACTACTCCTGGACGGTAACGGGCTTCCCGCAGGACGGCTTGAGCTACTCAACCAGCGGCGCCACGCTGACGGTGAGCGGCACGGCCGCCGCGACGGGGACGGTTTCGTTCACCGCCAAGGTGACTGACACCACGACCAATCAATCGTCGGGACCTTACACCTACACCATCGGTGTCTACAACGCCCTCACGCAGAACGCTTCGGGACTGCCGCTGACCGCCACCGTAAACACCGCGTATAGCGGATCGGTCACGGCCTCCGGCGGCACCGGAACCGGCTACACCTGGACGGTTACAGGACTTCCCGCGGACGGTTTGAGTTACACGGCCAGCGCGGGGACGCTGACCATCAGCGGCACGCCCACGTCGGCCCAGGCCGTTCAGTTCACGGTCAAGGTGACGGATAGCGCCGGGAATAGCGCGGGCCCGACCAGCTACACCATTAACGCCTACAACGCGCTCTCGCTGCCGGCGACGAATCCGGCAACGCTGGGCCCGGCAACCATCAATGCGCTGTACAGCGGCACCATTTTGGCAACGGGCGGCAGCGGCAACTATGCCTGGACAGTGACGGGCTTCCCGCAGGACGGCTTGAACGACTCGGCCAGCGGCGGCACGCTCACCATCAGCGGCACACCGACGTCGGCGGCGACGGTTTCGTTCACCGCGAGCGTGAAAGACACGACCACCGGCGTGACGGTTGGCCCCTATAACTACAGCGTCGCGGTTTACAGCACGCTCACGCTGCCTTCGCCCAATCCGGCTTCGCTGCCGAGTTACGGAACCGTCAGCACAGCCTACAGCGGAACGATTACGGCGGCGGGCGGAAGCGGCAACTACTCGTTCACGGTCACCGGTCTTTCAGACAATCTGACATCTTCAGCCAGCGGCGGCACGCTGACCATCAGCGGAACTCCTGCGTCGACCGCGACGGTATCGATCAACGTGTCGGTGAAGGACACCACCACCGGCATCACCGTGGGGCCGTACACCTACACCATCACGGTCTACAACGGGCTCTCGCTGCCGGCGCCGAATCCTTCCACTCTGGGATCGGCGACCATCAACATTGCCTACACCGGAACGATTGTCGCTACGGGCGGCAGCGGCAACTACTCCTGGACAGTGACCGGGCTGCCTGCCGACAGCCTGAATTCCTCCGCCAGCGGGGGCACCTTGACCATCAGCGGCACACCCACGTCGGCGACCACGGTCTCGTTCGGTGCCAGCGTGAAAGACACGACCACCGGCGTGACCGTCGGGCCGAACACCTACACCGTCACGGTCTATAGCCAGTTGACTGTTTCCACCACAACGCTGCCCTCGGGCGATGCCCAAAGTGCCTACTCGGCGCAGTTGCAGGCCGCCGGCGGTACGGGCACCGGCTACACGTGGTCTGTGACCTCCGGCAGCCTGCCGGGCGGTCTCACGCTTAATTCCTCCACAGGCGCCATCACCGGCACGCCATCGGCGGCCACCAGCGGTGGCGACAATTTCACGGTGCAGGTGAAGGATTCCGCCAACAATACGGCCACCCAGCCTCTCACCCTTGTCATTTACCTCGCGCTCTCGCTGCCCAGCCCCGATCCCGCCTCGTTGCCGTCCACCGGCTACACCGGCGTTGCCTACGGCCCGGGCTACATCAACGCATCGGGCGGCAGCGGCAGCTATTCGTGGTCGACTTCGGGACTTTCCGATAGCCTGGCCGTCTCGGGCGCGACTAATGGCAGCACGCTGACCATCGCCGGCACGCCTACCGCTGCCCAAACCGTGACTTTCAGCGCCACGGTGACCGACTCCACGACCGGCTACAGCATTACCCAGACCGGTTACAACGTCACCATCAGCAATCCGACGCCGGTTTCGCTGCCCTCGCCCAACCCGAGTTCCCTCGGGTCCGCGACAGTGAGCCAAAGCTACAACGGATACATCAACGCCGCGGGCGGCGTGCCACCCTACACGTGGTCGATCAACGGGACGACGGTTTCGTCAAGCGGCCCGACAGTTGGCGACGGCCTGAACGCCACCAACTCCGGCAGCAATACGCTATCGATCAGCGGCACGCCCGGTTCTACGGGCACGGTCACGCTGACCAACGTCAAGGTGGTCGACAGCCTGAACACCAGCGCCACGCAGACTTACAGCATCGCCGTCAACAGCGCCGGATCGCAGGTGAGCGGAAATATCGGCCTCATGAGTTTCTGCGGGAACACCAGCAACTTCACCATGCCCACCTTCACGGTGAGCATCAACACCAGTCCGGTGCAGACTACGACCACCGACAGCAGTGGCAATTACTCGTTTGCCACCATTCCCAACGGAACCTACACCATCACCCCGTCCATTACCGGACCGAGCTCGCTCTTCTCTCCCGCCACGCTCACCAACGTGGTGGTGGACAACGGCGCAGTCTCTAACGAGAACTTCCTGGCCGAGCTTGGCTACACCGTCAGCGGCACCATCAGCTACGGCGGCTCGTCAACCGGACAGATTTATCTGTTGCTGAACAACAATAGCTGCGGCCCGTCGAACGGCACCAGCATCTCTGCAGCGGGCGCCTTCACCATTCATGGAGTTTTGCCGGGTAGCTACTCGCTCAGCGCGTGGATGGACACCATGGGCTTCGGTCAACCCAACGCCTCAGGCCCCTCCAGCAGCAGCATGAGTCTGACGGTGTCGGACGCTAACCTGACCGGGCAGTCTGTCAACATGACCAATCCGGGCGCGATCACGCTCTCCGGCTCGCCTTCGCTCTCGACACCCAGCGCCTTCGCCGAAGGCGTGGTTCTTCCGTTCAAACCCATCACCACCAGTGGATCGAACGGCAACAGTGTGGAGACGCCCACCTCGTACACCGTGCAATGGAGCACCAGCAGCAGCTTTACCACTCTCGCGGGCAGCGCCACTTTTGCAGCCCAGGGAGCCGACGGCAACAATGTCTGGTTTGTCAACGTTGCCAATGTCAGCGGCCTGACAGCCGGCGGCAGCTATTACTTCCGCGCCCAGGGCGTAAACGGCAGCTCAACCAGCAGCTGGTCGTCGACCGTGGGACCGGTCACCATCGCTGCACCTTCCGCGGCCAACACCGTTAGCGGCCAGGTAAGCTGGAGCGGCACAGCCACTGGTCCGCTCTACGTTGGTTTCTACAACAACAGCACTAACCAGGCGTGGATGACGCAAGTGGGCACCAAGGCTGCTCCGCCCACCAGCCCGGCCAGCTACTCCGTCGAGGTTCCCAGCGGCACAATCTACCTGTTCGGCCTCGTCGATCAAAACAACAACGGCATGTTTGTGCCCGGCGACATCACCAACATCAGTGGCAAGAACGGCCCGCTCAGCGTCACCATCAGCGGCAACCAGACAGAAAACCTGGCGCTGCCCAACGCGGGCAGCATCGCCATCGCGCCGGTCACTTACAACCAGACCACAAACGGCACCAGCGTGAACAGCGGCTACAGCCTGTACCTGGGAGTCTATGGAGAAGATCTGTTGCCGGTAGCCGTCACGCTGGAATCGGGTCCCAATCTCATCAATCCCGTGGATCTGGAAATGTGCCAGGATTGCGGCGGCAGCAGCGCGGAGTTCAACTACAACAACTATCCCAACGGCGCAATTCCGAAGGTTGGTGACACCTACAGCTTCCAGGTGACTTACAGCAACAAAACCACGGCTACGCTGACTGCAGCCGTGACCGGCTGGAACAACACAAGCACGATTGTTGGCGCCAGCGACGTGGCGACGCTCACATCGCCGGCCGGTTCCAACGTCAGCGAGACACCCGGCTTCAACTGGACCTACCCGGCCAACGCTGCCGATTACACCTACGAGTTCTGGGTCTGCTGCACCGGTAACAACCAAAACAACGGCGAGATCTGGAGCATCCCCGCCAACAACTCCAACGCCAACGGCTTTACCAGCTCGCAGATCACGCCGCCGCTGGCCTGGGGCGTCGATCCGACCAACTCCTCCAATACACCCTCACCTTCTACGCTGAGTGGCGGAAGCAGCTATGGTTGGGCGCTGAATGCGATGGATAGCAACGGAAATGAAGCGCAGGCGCAGATGGATTTCACCACCACGCCGTCCGGCCCACTGGCGCTGCCTGCGGCCAATCCATCGAGCTTGCCTTCGGCAACTGTGGGCGTAGCTTATAGCGGCAGCATCACGGCCACCGGCGGCGTGCAGCCGTACCAGTATGGAGTCAACGACACGTGCTTTGGCTGCAATTCGTATCCACTCGGTAACGGCAGCCTGGGCGTGACCAACGGCTACGGCACCACGCTGACCATTGGCGGCACGCCCTCCACAGAAACAGCGTCGGGCAGCCCCGTCTCGTTCGAGCTCTACGTACAGGACGCGACCGGAACCGTCGCCGGCCCGGTCACCTACACCATTACGGTGCTGGCAGGAGCGCCTGTCTCGCTGCCGGCCGCGAGCAGCAATCCTCTGCCCTCGGGAGTGGTGGGCGAAACCTACAGCGGTGCCATCAACGCGTCGGGCGGCGCGGGCGGCGGCAACTACGAGTTCGTCGTGAACGGGACAACCATCCCGACCAACAACACGCCCACCTCGATTGCCAACGGCGACGGCCTGACGGCGACGAACTCCGGCGGCAACACGCTCAGCTTCGGCGGAACGCCGGTCTCGACCGAGTCCAGTCTGCAACTCACCGTCGAGGTCATCGACACCACCAACACCAGCGACACCGCGACCGTTACCTACACCATCGCGATCACTCCCTTGTCCTCGCTCGCCTTCAGCATCAACAGCGTGCCGCAGGGCATGGTGAACATGCCGTACACGTTCTCGAATCTCGATATCAGCGGCGGAGTCAGCCCCTATACCGTCACCTACTCGAACCTGCCGGCAGGGCTGGAACAGTCGAGCTCGAGTATTGTTGGAACGCCCACGTCGTCGGGCTCGACCACGGTTTCGGTGAGAGTGGTCGACAGCGACTCGAACACCACATCCGGAACGTTCACTTTGCCGGTGGTACCCGAGACCGTGGCCGCCAACAACAGCGAGCTGAAAGGCCAATACGCCTGCTATCTCGAGGAGTACTGGCCCAGCGGCGTCACGGTCGGCAGCAGCATGCGCTATCGCGGCGGCGGGATCCTTGCCATCGCCGTTAACGGCAGCGGCGCTATTACAGGCGGCGAAGGGGATCACAACGGCCCGGAGAGCGGTTATTCGACCACCAGCACCTTAAGCGGTACGTACTCAGTGGGCGCGGACAATCGCGGTTACCTCCTCGTAAACGTGGGAGGCTCGCAACCGGTGATCCTGGCCATGGCCGGCGGCAATCTCGACAGCAGCGGCCAGTTCACTGAGTTCGCTATTACTGAGATGGACGACGCGGGCTCTTCCCCGTCGGGCACGACAGGCACCGGTCACTGCTACCTGCAAAACACCTCTCCTGCGCTCAACACCCTCACCCCAAGCGGCGGTTACGTCTACGGCCTCAACGCCGAAGATGGCAGCGGAAACCTCGAGACCGTCGTGGGCTCACTGCAGTACGGAAATGGAGGCACCACGCTCTCCTTCGTACAGGACATAGGGGACGCGGGCGCCTACACCGGGGATATGACCGGCTCGGGCACGGTGACATCGACGCCGGACGCCTACGGGCGGATGACATTCTCTGCCGGACCCTCAGGTCAGACAGCCAGCCCCACCGTCATCTACATCACCAACAACTCCGCCGGAGAGGCCGTTATCATGAGCGCCAACTCGCACAACGCGACGAGCAACGCCAACTTTGCTATCGGCCAGGCGCGGGCGCAAAATGCGGCGGCTCTTTCAGCGACGTACCCCTTGAGCGGATCGATGGTGATGTATTCCGATGGGCTCGAAACAACCCTCACCGGCTACAAGTCTCTGGTGTCGCCGCTCTCAATCAACTCCAGTTCCGGCGCATACACCGTTGGACCCATGCTCATGAATGAGGAGGGCACGTTCAGAACCCAGGCTTCGCAAAGTGGAACCTGGAGCTACACAGCCAATTCCACTACCGGCCGCATGCCCTTCGGGGACGCGGGGGATGTCATCTATGTTTACAACACAAGCTCTGCCGTGGTGCTGATGGCCGACGTTGGCAATGGCGGCGGGACGACCGCCCAAGACCAGCTCGGTTGGATCGAGCCGCAGACGGCGCCCAGCTCAGGCACGTGGGCCGTCAGCGACCTGGCTACCAGCTACTTCTTCAACACAGTGACGAACGGAGACTACACCAAAGACCAGCAGTCCGGCGTCGCTTCCATAGCAAGCAGCGGGTCGGTGACCAAAGACACTGTGGACGACGGCGGACAGAACTGGGCCGACTGGGACGAATTCTTATGCGGCAGCCAGTGCGCCGGCGGATCGGCCACCTTCGTTCCCGATACAACCTACGATCCCAGCGGCACATTGGGCATCTTCGATTTCAAATTTACCCAAAACAGCACAACGCAGACGGTCTCCTACTGCGCTGCCATCAGCGTCGACAAGGCCACCAACGCAAGCACCAGAGGCCGTGCCGTCTGCCTCGACGCAACCAGCAGCTCACCGCAACTCACCATCGTCCAGGAGTGACCTCACGGCATTTTCAGAGAAACAGTGGTCTATCGAACGTTGTAAAAGGTCGCCGCTCCCTGCTGGTCGCGTCGACTCGACTTCTTGGCTCCGGTCGACACCATCTCTGAAAATGCGATCCTCAGATCAGCAGGCCCCGTCTTCGGGCGGGGCCTGTGCGTCAGCCGCATCTCAAGAAATAATCCAGACCGCTGTCCCCTCGCCGTCGGGACAGTCCATCGCACAGCGCGGCTGGCCTCTGCGTGGGTCGAGTGAGGCCCGCTCACATTCAAATGAAGAAGTTGAATTCTGAGTGGTGAGCCCGGTGCGGATCGAACGCACGACCCACGCCTTAAAAGGGCGTTGCTCTACCAACTGAGCTACGGGCTCACAGCTTAAGAAACTTGCTTTTTCACAACGACTCTTTAAGTTTACCCCAGCCATCATGAGGCAACGAACAATGGTGTGTCGAGCAGTAGCTTGATCCTGCTGCAGGTCTGCAAGGACGCCCTAAACCTTCTTTCGAGCCTCAAGCTGGCAAGCGGCGCCTTGCAAGATGAGGGCAAGGCCTTCTTTATACCGCCGGTCGAATCGATCGAAAAGGACCAGTCCGGCCTGCCGCATGAGCGGAAGTGCCTCAGAGGAGAGAGCCTCACTGCGTTTGTGGAGATTGTATTGTTGTGAACGTTCTCCAGGGCGCGGAAAGACGGCCTGCTCCTCAATCACAAAGCTGAGCGTGTAGTTATAGACCGTGCTGAGCAGAACCACGCTCTGCCGCAAAGTGAACCCAGCTTTGATCAATTGCGTTCCTATCGTTTCGGCCGTCTTCATGTATTCAGTGTTCGTCAATTTCGTGCCCGTCACCATGCGAGCCCCGTCGCGATAGCCAAGCAGGGCCTTTCGTAAACCCTCTCCAAACGCAGCCACCCATACCTTCCAATCAGACTGCCTGCGCACGGGCAGAAGCTCCGGAGCCGCGTCAGCCAGAAGCGATGTGGCCATCTCGTTCAATAGTTCTTCTTTGCTCTTGAAATGCCAGTACATTGCCCCGGCGCGGACCTTCAATGCCGCGCCGAGACGCCGCAGGGTAAGCTCCTCCAGGCCAACCTGGTTGAGAAGCTCAAGAGCGCCACGGGTCAGAATCTCCCGATTCACTTTCATGAATCCAGCATATCAATCTTTGCGTCTCATAATTGAACACTGTACAATTTTATTGTACGATGTTCAAGTCACACCCGGGCACGCCGTATGCGGCCAGCTCGGCGAAAAGCCCCCAGGAGAAAAATCCCGATGAAAGCAGCCATTGTGAAAGCACCCAAGAGCAGTCCCGTGTACGGGGACTTCCCCGAACCCATCGGCCGGGATGGATTCACCATCGTTCACGTGAAGGCGTCGGCCCTCAGTCACCTCACCAAGTCGCGTGCATCCGGTTCACACTACAGTTCCAACGGTGCATTCCCGGCCGTCGCTGGCACTGACGGCGCAGGCCTCACCCAGGACGGGAAGCGCGTCTACTTCGGCCTTCCTGAGACTCCATTCGGAGCTCTTGCGGAACGCGCGCTAGTCAATACAACCCATTGCATTCCTCTGCCCGATGGGTTGGATTATGTAACCGCGGCTGCGATTGCCAATCCTGGGATGTCCGCGTGGGCGTCTTTGATTGAACGGGCACATCTGCAGCCTGGCGAGACCGTGCTCGTGAACGGTGCCACAGGAACGGCCGGCCGCATTGCGGTGCAGGTGGCCAAATATCTTGGAGCCGGGAAGGTGATCGCGACGGGGCGAAATGAAGTTGAGCTTGAGGAAGTCAAATCACTGGGCGCAGATGTTGTTCTCCCGTTCACCCTGGGCGCGCTTCATCCTCTGAAAGCAAAACGGCACGAGGAAGCGCTGATACAGGAGTTCAGAAAAGGCATCGACGTGGTGATCGATTACCTGTGGGGGCAGCCTGCCAGAACCATCATTGCTGCCATTGCCAAAGGAGTCGAGGACACCACTCCGGTTCGCTTCGTGCACGTTGGAGGCGCAAGCGGGGAGGAAAGCATCGATCTCCCCGGCGCCGGTTTGCGCTCATCCCCCATTGTGCTGATGGGAAGCGGCGCCAAAAGTGTGCCGCTGCCTTCGCTGCTGAATGCCGCCCGCGAGACCTTCAAAGCAGTCGGTCCGGCAAACCTGCGAATCGCGACCAGGACCGTTCCTCTCTCTGATGTAGAGAGCCATTGGAACGCGCCCGGAAAGCCGCGCGTGGTCTTCACCCTCGACTGAACCAAAAAGGCATCGTCAAGGGCGAATTGCGCCCGGCGTCGCTGTCAGGCCCTCGCACGGCACGGCACGGCGCGGCGATTCCCAAATGACGCTCAGTAACCAGGATCGCTGGTACGGCAGTACTTGCGGCTCCGTCCAAAAACAGAGTACCGAATGGGGATTGTGGCGCATCATAAAGAAAATGGGAGGCTTCTAAGCTTTTCTATGGCCGAAAAGTGTTAGCGTCGCGACCTTCGAAGTGCTATGTTCTGAAGTAAGCCAGACCACTACGATTTTCTTGTGCGGGAACCCGCCGTCCGGGTGCGCATTACCTCGTTTGGGGCGCGGCAGCGGCCGTTGATAGCGTTTTAGGAAAGACTGCAGGGCGAAGCGAATACAGCAAAGTCGGCGCGACTGCCCGAGAAACGCTCTCTGTTTCTTGGGGAGGCTCTCTCCAACGACCTGTTCTTCCGTCGTCGGATTGGGACCAACTGGGAGCGACGACCTTGCAATTAGGCATACACTTCACGCTATTTCCTGAAACGCCATTGGAATTCGCCGGCACAGAACATCGCGCGATGAGGGAAGGTGCAGGGGACCACTATGACCGAGCGCAAAGCGCCCGACCCGAATCAGACGCCTGAAGATGTGGCCGCGCTGTACTCGTGGGCAAATCTGCACGGCGCCAAGTACCGCGACTTTTCGGTGTCCCGCGCGCAGAGCCGCGCCCGCCAGCTCTCAGAACCAATTGAGGAATTCGCGCCCCGCATGAAGTCAGAACCTCCTGAAGATCTTGCCCCGCGGATGAAGAATGAACGTCCCATCGGCAAACCTTTGGAAGAAGGGCAAAGTCCTTCCGAAGCCGCTCGCGTTGAAGAGGAAACGCGCCACGCCGAGCTGGCCGCGCAGGCAGCGGCTGAGCATGCAGCGCAACAGGCTCAGGCCGCACAGTTGGCCGCGCGCCAGGCTGAAGCCGCAGAACAGGCTGTGCAACAGGCGGCTCGAGGACAAACCCGCCTCGATCCCTTCCCTACTCCGCTGGCCGGAACATCCAGTGTGCGAACGGAGCCTGCGCCGCGCCAAACCGCCGCTTCCGCAGCACCGGATTCCGCCACGCCAG
>JASHYS010000212.1 GCA_030042915.1 Acidobacteriaceae bacterium | reverse complement strand
TACGCCGAAGGCATCATGACTTACGCCAACGGCGAGTCTCTCCATCATTACCTGACCATCAAGAACACGCTAACCGAGACCATCCGCGGCGATCAGCAGCAGGCGTTGAGCGAGCTTTACGCCATCCTGCTGCACACCAGCTCGACCAACGCGGGCTTCGAGTGGAACATTCGCCCCTGGGGCGAGCGCAATTTCGGAAGCAATCTCTCGCCGCACGGCTGGTTTGCCGCCGAGTACCGCACGCTGTTGCGCACTATGCTGGTGCGGGAAGAGGGCAACCAGTTGCACTTGCTCTCAGTGGTTTCTCCGGCCTGGA
Source organism: Acidobacteriaceae bacterium (assembly GCA_030042915.1). Next base: position 8,078 of record JASHYS010000212.1, on the reverse strand, counting down.
TCGGCAAAGGCAATACCATCGCCGTGCGCCAGGCGCCCACGTGGTTCGGTCCGGTGGCATTCACGCTGGATCAGCCACAAGATGGCGTGGCGACGTTGCACCTGGACACAGCGTTTACCACGCCGCCGCAGGCCATCGTCGTGCACCTTCCCTGGTTCGTCGATTTGAAATCTGCTGCCGCCGATGGCAAGCCGATCGAAGCTGTGCGCGGCGAACTCCGCGTTCCCGCCGGCACGCACACCATCCAGATGTACTGGACGGTCAAGCCTGGCACGCAGCGGCTCAGCTACGATCGCGCCGTCGCCGCTTACCGAGCCGAGTACGCGCGCAGGTATCAGCAGCTGATGCACGGCCAGCCTGCGTCGACTCCCTGACGCTGTGACGATGATTTGAATAGGGGGCCCGGGAGAAGATGGTTATGCCACAGGTATGGCCGGCCGACTTCCTTTTGGACTCAAGCGGTCTGCCACGATCGCCAGCAGATCCTTGGGCGGCACAGGCTTGCTGAGCAGCGTGAACGAATGCCCAGCGCATTTCGCCCGAGTGAGCAGATCGGCTGTGGAGGCCTGCCCGGAGAACAGCAAAATTTTGCAATCCGGGTAGACGCGTTTGATGGTGATGGCGAGGTCGACCCCGTTCATCCCGGGCAGGATCACGTCGGTGATGAGCAGTTCCGGTGGCGAAATCAAGGCAAGTTCCAAAGCGCCGTTTCCGTCGTATGCCGCGATGGCTGGATAACCGCTCCGGCATAAGATTTCTGTCAGCGTATCGGCGATCGCAGATTCATCGTCGACGACCAGGATTCTGGGGAATCCGCAATTCGATTGAAATGAGGGTGCCTTGCCGGTCGACACGATGGGGGAAGTTCGTGTTTCGTCCATGGTCAAGTCTCCAAATTCAGGCGTTCACTTATTATCCTGCAAATTGCGTTCCATTTCGACGCCATTTTTCATGTGCTTGAAAAACTTAGGTCTGATATCCGAGATTTTCGGCTTTTCCGGTGGCGAAATGGTCAAACCAGAGTTTCACGCCATGAACTTTTTACCGGGCCCCGACCTTTTTTCCTACACGGTTTCGATTAGATGCAAACTTTTGCTATGCATGCAAGCGACGTCTCGGGCAGAGGCGGCTTTCTGGCAGGAGACTTTAAAATGCGTTTAATTTGAATCGGGTTCGTCGGGCTGTAGCGCGCAATCGTCCGATCGGTTTCATGAATCATGGCCTCGGACTCAAGCAGAATCCGCGAAGTGGTCTCCAGGAGTTCTTGGCACCGGCGTTGGCTGGCCCGGCTTTCCGAGACGCGCGTGCGAGAGCTTCGCGCCAGCTCTACGCGCTCAACCGCGCCACACGGCTGCGCGACATTGGAGTCGCCACGTCGAGCGACGCCGAGTATCTCTATATATGGAAGACGGAGGCCAAGCCATAGCGCTCGAGTGCCGACTATAATCGCCATCATCGCAGGAACGATCAGCGATCTTCGATGACTTCCGGCTCTCCTCTTCAGTCGCTGCGCATGGACAAATGGCTGTGGGCGGCGCGCTTTTTTAAGACGCGCGCGCTGGCCTCGCGGGCATGTGATCTTGGCCGGGTTGAATGCAACGGATTCCGCGCTAAACCCGCGCGCGACGTGCACATCGGCGACCGCCTGCGCATCGAGAATGAAGGCGGCCGGTTCGAGATCGAGGTGGTCGCCATCAGCGCCATGCGCGGCCCGGCAACTGTGGCGCACACACTCTATCGCGAAACCGAGGACAGCCGCCTGGCGCGCCTGCACCTGGCCGAAGAGCGCAAGGCCATGGCCAATTACATCGACCTGCCTCCGCGCCGCCCCTCCAAGCGCGATCGCCGCCGTATCATTCAGTTTCGCGGCCGCGGATAGGCGAAAGACAAAAGGCCCGGGCAGACTGCCCAGGCCTTCATGAAATAAACATCGTTCTGGCTGCGCTGCTACGGCAGCAGGCGCTGCACTTTTTCCTTAATGTCCTCGAGAGCGTTGGGCGAAAGGCCGACCATCTGATCTGCCACCTTGCCGTCCTTGAAGAATAGCAGCGCCGGAATGCCGCGAATGCCGTAACGCGAAGGCGCGGCGCCATTCTGGTCGACGTTCACCTTCACTACCTTCAGCTTGCCTTCGAATGCAGCAGCCACCGCGTCGACGATGGGAGCAATGGCCTTGCATGGGCCGCACCACACCGCCCAGAAATCCACGAGAACGGGCTGCTCGCTGCGTAACACTTCCTCGTCAAAATTTACATCGCTTACTTCCAGGACTCCAACGTCAGCCATGATCCCCCTCGTGCACACACGCACCGTTCATTGTAGTACAGCAAACCGTATACCTATGGGATGCGTCCAACGCACAAAGGTCGCAGTGCGCGAGCTGCCGGTTGGCAGCATGCGCGAGAGGATCAATCGATTAAGTAAGCACCTCTGGGGACAAAGAGAAGCGCCCGGATCCAGATAAGGACCACGGGCGCTAGAGCAGCCCTCCCCCAGAACTGCTCACGCAGCGAATGTAGTTGCTCATTCGATAAATGGCAAGCAATCTTAGGTAATGCCAATGGTAACAAGGGAGTGGTGACTGCTGAGTTGAGCAATGGCCTTAACTGCCTGATAACGCACACCGTTATGTCCACTGCAATTTTAGGGTTACGGAAGTGATTTATTTTCAAGCGATTGGCTGGCACCTGCCTGCGAAAACCGGCAAATTGTTACCTCCGCTTCCACTTTATTTGCGATCGATCTGCGGATGGCGATTGAAGCAGCATCGAGATTCATTTCATGATCGACAATCACGAGCACGGCAGGCCCCGCTCCGCTCAAAGTCGCCGCCAGGATGCCGTGGCTGCCGACCAGCGGCAGCAGGCGCGGCAGTAAAGGGCAAATGGATTCGCGATAGGGCTGATGGATGCGATCGTTCATTGCCCATCGCAGCAGGTCGCCGCGCTGTTGGGCAAATGCCAAAGTGAGTACGGCGACAGCTTGCAGGTTGGCGACGACATCGTCGAGGGAATATGTCTGCGGCAGCACGGCGCGCGCCTGGCTGGTAGGAACCGGTTGGGCGGGCAGCACGACGATGGCTCGCCAGTCTGCGGGAGGCCGCGCCTGCGCAACGTGCACCTTCCTTCCCTCACAAACCGCGGCGACAAAGCCGCCCAACCAGCAGGCGGCCACATTGTCGGGGTGGCCTTCGAGCGCGTATGCCTCTTCGAGAATGCGGCCGGTTTGCCAGCCCAGCTCGCCGAAATGCACGGCCAGGGCGATGGCAGCCAGGCGCGCGGCCGCCGATGAGCCGCATCCCATGCCCAGCGGAATTTGATTCACCATGCGCAGGGCGAGCGGCACAAGCGGCCGCTGGTACGCATGCAGGAGCGACTTGTAGGTTTCCAGGATCAGGTTGTTTTCGAGATGCCCGCAACGGTCAGCATTGCGCCCCGTGGCCACAACCGAGAATTCGCTGGCCGGTGTAGCCTCAATCTCCAGCGCGAAATCCAAAGCCACGGCTACGGCGTCGAAGCCGGGCCCGAGATTGGCCGAAGTTGCAGGCAATCGCAAGCGCATGCCTTCCGGCTTCCCCTTTTCGCTCATGCCACTTCGCCCTTCAGCGCGGCCAGGACCGCTGCCGGCGTAGCCTCAACCGTCACCGCATCGCGACGCAGCGCATCGATCTCGGCTTCGTGTCCGCGCTTCTCATCTTCGGTGAGCAACGTGCCGCGATGAAACTCGATGGTATAGTCTGCATCCTTGAGCGTGTGGCCGGTCAGCACCAGAACGACGGTGTCGGCCGGTCGCACTGCACCCTGCGCGCGCAGTTTTTTCAACCCCGCCAAAGTCACCGCCGAAGCCGGCTCGCAACCCAGTCCCTCCGCGCCGATCTCCGCCTTGGCGATCACAATTTCCGCCTCGGTCACGTCGAGGCACCATCCACCGCTTTCCTGGATGACGCGCGCCGCCTTGCGCCACGAGGCCGGATTGCCGATGCGAATAGCAGTGGCACGCGTGTGCGCATCGACCGGCTCCAGCCTGGCGCCTTGAGTTTCGGCCAAGCTGCGCACCAGCGGGTTGGCTCCCGCGGCTTGGATCACCGAGATGCGCGGCATGCGCGCTACCAATCCCAACTCGCGCAATTCGCGAAATCCCTTGCCCAGCGCCGAGCTGTTGCCTAGGTTTCCGCCGGGAACGATCAAGTGATCGGGCACATTCCAGTCAAACGCTTCGGCAATCTCGAAAGCCGGCGTCTTCTGGCCCTCCAGGCGGTACGGATTGACGGAGTTGAGCACGTAAATCGGCGCCTGCCGCACAATCTCGGTGAGCAAACGCAGGCAGGCATCAAAGTCGCCGCGGACCTGCAGCGTGGTGGCGCCGTAGTCCATGGCCTGCGACAATTTGCCCCACGCAATCTTGCCCTCGGGAATCAGCACCAGGCTGCGCAGCCCCGCTCGCGCCGCGTAGGCCGCCATCGACGCCGAAGTGTTTCCCGTGGACGCGCAGGCTACCCACTGGAATCCCCGTTCGCGCGCCACGCTCAGCGCTGCAGTCATGCCCGTGTCTTTAAACGAACCGGTGGGATTCATCCCCTGGTGCTTGGCGTAGAGCTGATCGACTCCCAGAGCCTTGGCCGCGCGCGGCAGATGATAGAGCGGCGCATTGCCTTCGCGGAGCGAGACGGCGTTGCCGAAATTGTCGAGGATGGGCAACAGCTCGCGATAGCGCCACACGCCCGACTGGTCCAGGGCTTCGGACGAAGAGCGCCGCTCGCGCCACAGCCATTTCAGCGCGCCGGGATTGGGCCGGTCGTGGCCGCCGCGCTGGCTCCAGCCGGGATATTCCACCTCGAACAGCTCACCACATTGCGCGCAGCGAAAATCGGGCCGCACTTCGGCTCCCGCGATCCGGCTTCCGCATCCGAAACAGCGCAACTGGTGCAGGTTTTCGTCCATATCCTGGTGTTAGCCTAGCAGGTAGAACGCAATTTTTGCTGTGACGGGAGGCCTGCCGCAACGATGACGAAGCAATTCTTCCCAGCTCTCCTTGTGATTGCACTCGCTGTGCCGGCCGGCGCGCAATCGGCTCTGCGCGTGGCTGCTGCCGCCGACCTCGAGCCCGTTCTGCCGCCCATTCTGGCCGAATTCGAGCACGCCACGGGAGTTCACGCTGAAGCCACTTATCAGGCGTCGGCCGTGCTCACCACGCAGATTGAAAATGGTGCGCCCTTCGACGTGTTCTTTTCCGCCGATCTCGGTTATCCCAAGCGACTCATCAGCGACGGTCTGGCTGATGCCGCCGGATCTGCCGACTCCACCACGCCCATCACCTACGCCAAAGGTACGCTGGTGCTGTGGGAGCGGAAAGACTCGCAGCTGCCTGCGCCCTCGCTCGATCTGCTCAGCTCGCCCGCCCTCAAGCGACTGGCCATCGCCAACCCCGATCGCGCGCCATATGGCCGCGCTGCCGTGGCCGCATTGCAGAGCTTGAAGCTCTACGACGCGCTCAAGCCGCGGCTGGTGACTGCCGAAAACATCTCGCAGGCCGCGCAATTCGCCGATACGGCCAACGCCGACGCCGGCCTGATCTCACTTACGTCCGCGCTTACGCCACGCCTCAGCGCCGATGGCCAGTACTTCGTGATACCGCGCGATCTGTATCCGCCCATCGAGCAGGGTGCGGTGATTGTGAGCAATACCAAACAGCGCGAGGCCGCGCACAAGCTGCTCGATTTTGTGCTTTCGCCTCCGGTGCAGGCCGAACTGGCCGAGAGCGGGCTAACGCCGGTGAAGTGAGATCGGCGGAGTTGGCGGAGTCAGGCACTGCTCCGTGCCGCGCTCCTTGCGGAAAAGGCTAGAAATCATCGATGGTTGCGAAATGGTTGGGCATCCGCGCGCCCGAACGATAGTCTGTTGAGAGAACCTCATGGACTGGCAAGCTTTCGCACTCTCGCTTCGATTGGCCACGATCACTACCGTCCTCCTTCTCGCCATCGCCGTTCCTCTGGCGGCGTTGCTTGTGATGGGCCGCGGCCGCTGGCTCGCCGTTCTTGAAGCGCTGACCTCCCTTGCCATGGTTCTTCCTCCCACCGTTCTGGGTTTTTTTCTTCTCGTGCTGCTTGGCCCGCGCACAGCGTTTGGACGCGGAATCGCGGCCATTCTCGGCCATCCACTGGCTTTTTCTTTCGATGGCCTCGTGGTTGGCTCCGTGATTTACAGCCTGCCCTTCGCAGTGCAGCCGCTCGTCGCCGGCTTCTCCGCCGTCGACACCTCCCTGGTCGACGCTGCCCGCTTGCTTGGCGCCAGCCCCGCGCGCATTGTCTCCACTGTGCTTATTCCGCTCGCCCGCCGTTCGCTGCTCGCCTCCGTCATTCTCAGCTTTCTGCACACCATGGGCGAATTCGGCGTGGTTCTCATGCTGGGCGGCGACATTCCCGGCGCTACGCGGACGCTCTCCATCGTGCTTTACAACCAGGTGGAGAACTTCGACTACGCGGCTGCCGATCGCACTGCCGGCATTCTTGTCGGCATCAGCGTTGTGGCTCTCGCAATGATCTACTCCAAAACAAAAGAGCGCGGAGCGTCCGCGCGGAGAGCCGAAGGTGCTTGAGCTCGCCCTCGATGCGCGCCGCGGCAGCTTCCACCTGCAGGTGGAATGCAAACTCGCATCGCCCTGGACCGTGGTCTTCGGGCCCTCCGGCGCCGGCAAAACTACCCTGCTGCGTATGGTCGCCGGCCTCGATCACAGCCGCCGCGACGCGCCCGTCCGAATTACGTTCGACGGCCGCGCCCTCGCTCACACGAAAGGCAACCTCTGGCTGCCGCCGGGCCAGCGCCAGATCGGCATGGTTGCGCAGCAGCCCGCGCTGTTTCCTCATCTCAGCGCAGCGCGGAACGTGGCATACGGCCTGCACGGCATGGCACGCGATCGCCGCGCAGCCCGCGTGGAAGAAATGCTGGCTTTGGCCGGCGCCCGCGATCTCGCCGCACGCCGTCCACAGGATCTGTCGGGCGGGCAGGCACAGCGCGTGGCGCTGGCTCGCGCTCTCGCGCCGGGCCCGCGCCTTCTTCTACTGGATGAGCCGTTTTCCGCGCTCGACGGCACCGCGAGCGACGCCCTGCTCGATCGGTTGCAATTGTGGTTGAAAGAAAATCAGGTTCAGGCCGTGATGGCCACACACGATGCGACGGACGCTCTCGCCACGAGCGCCGAGGTTCTCTTGTTGAGCGAAGGGCGTCTCGCCGCGCTCGGCCCGGCGGCACAAGTGCTCGCCGCAGAACGCGAGCGGATCACGCAGCGCCTGAAGGCGCATTGAAAAACGGCTGCGTCAATTGATGAGCATTGCAACGCATCGAAAGAGACCCTGTTTTCCAATCCCTATTCCCTAGTCCCTGTTTTTCCCACCAGCACCGGCTCCATCTCAAGCCGGATGCCGAACCGCTCCTCGACCGCAGCTCGGATCTTTTCCGCAAGCGCCAGAATCTCTGCGGCCGTCGCGTCGCCCAGATTCACCAGCGCCAGCGTGTGCTGGGTCGAAATCCCTGCGTGGCCCATCGCATAGCCTTTCGCGAATCCTGCCTGCTCGATCAGCCATGCTGCTGGAACTTTCACGCAGCCTGCTCTCTCTGCGTCTCCTCCGGCCGGAAAACTTGGCGGAGAGCTCGTGCTGCGCGCGCCAATTTCGCGGAAGACCTCTGCGCTTACTACAGGGTTTTTGAAAAAGCTACCTACGCTGCGTATATTCGGATCGCCCTCGACGAGAAGCATGCCCTTGCGCCTGCGAATCCGCCGCACCGCCTCCGCAACCTCAGTCAGGCTCGGCGCCGCGCCCGCAAATCCGCTCGCCTCCAATTCCCGTTCCACGTCGGCGTAGCGCAGAGCCGGCTTGCCGCCGGACGTGAGCCGGTAGTCGACCCGTGTGACCACAAAACGTCCGCGATCGCTGGTGTTGAACCGGCTGCGGCGATACCCAAACCCGCACTCCGCGTTGCCCAGCTCCGCAAATTGCCGCGTCTGGAGATCGAAAACCCGCACGCGCTCGATGACGCTGGCCACTTCCTGCCCGTACGCGCCCACGTTCTGCACCGGCGTGC
>JASHYS010000211.1 GCA_030042915.1 Acidobacteriaceae bacterium | reverse complement strand
TTTTTCTGAATACATCAGCGCGCAACGCAGCCTCGGCCCGTCAATTCAAGAAGGCTGGAGCCAGGATTCTCTATCTTTACCACGAGCCGTGGAATTTCTCGTCGGATTACCTGCGGCGCGAGGGGATCAAGGCAACTGCCACCACAATCCTTGCGCACCAAGCTTCGATTCCCATGCTCAAGTTGGCTGACGCTGTGGTTCTGGAGTCACAGTACGGTGTGAAACTGTATCGTGATTCAGACATCCGGTATAACCCGAACGCTCACTATTTTTCGCAAATCTACGACGACGAGTCGGTAGAACTGCCGGACCAGTCGCCGGAGAAAAAGGTCTACTTCTCTTACATCGGCAATATCTCGCGACCTCACGGATTCGATCAGTTTGTCGCCGTGGTGCGAGAGTTCCTGCGACGCAATGTGGATATGCGTTTCCTGATCGCCTCAAAAGATCGGCTGCCCGGCTCCGTGGCGGACGACAAACTTTTTCGCGAGTACTCCGGCCGGGTCGAATTCCATTGCGGCCGGCCGCTCGCCTCCGCGGAGATCAATCGCTTATTTGCCGAGAGCTTTTGTGTCTGGAATCTCTACCGGCGCTCTACCCAGAGCGGAGTTTTACCCAAGGCCTTTATGTTTGGCACGCCCGTAATTGCCGGCGATCTCGGCTCGTTTCCGGAATTCGTGAGAGATGGTTGGAACGGGAAATTCACTTCAGCCGAAGATTACGTCGGAATCCTGCAGGCCCTCGAAGATATTCGCAACCGGCAGCCTGAGTACGCTGGAAACTGCCGGGCGACATTCCTCAAAACTTTCTACTACAAGTCGAGACTGGGTGACCTGGAGAGGCTGCTGCGCTGAGGCAGCAGGTCGCCGTGAGCGGCCGGAGCCAATTCCTGTTCATAAAGCTGGAAGGTGCGCTCGATCATGGTCTCGACGCGGAAATTCCTTTCGAACGCGCGCCGCGAGTTCTTTCCAAATTCGGCACGCATGGCCGGGTTTTGCAGCAGAGCTTCCAAAGCGGCGCGCAGCGCGGAATCGTCGCCGCGCCGGACCAGAAAACCGTTCCAATGATTGCGCACCGCCTCGCTTACGCCTCCGGTATCAGTGGCCACGATGGGAAGGCCGGCGCGCATGGCCTCAAGAACGCTGACGGGAAGGCCCTCGTAGCGGGAAATGAGCGCGAAAACCTGCGTGCCTGAAAGCAGTTCGGCGACTCGGCTGCAGTTGCCCAGAAATTCGGCTTTCTTCTCTAACCCCAGCTCCGCCGCGGCGGTCCGCGCCCGCTCTAAAAGCGGACCGTCGCCTGCCAGCCGGAGGCGAAATGGCAATTGCACCTCGCTCAGCGCTCGCAGCAACGTCAGATGGTCCTTTTGCGCGCAGAAGCGGGCCACCATGGTAATGACGGGCGGATCTCCTGCTTCGGGGTTCGCCCGAGTGGGATCGTCCGACTTGGCGGCCAGGATGGTCGTGATGCGTTCGGCGTCGCAGATGCTGTAGCGCAGCGCAAGATCGCGATCGAACTCCGAGGCAGTGATGATCGCCGCGCCGAGGTTGCCTGCCAGCCACTCGACGGGCAACGCAAGGCATTTCCGGCGGAAAGTCACTCCCTGGGAAAATGCCCAGCCGTGCACCGTGAAGATGCAGGGCGTGCGGTGATAGCGGGCGGCTATGCGAGCCAGTATGCCGGCTTTGGACGAGTGAGCGTGGATCAGGTCGGGCTGGAAGGCGCGAATGATCCCAGAAATCTCACCCAGAGCCCGAAAGTCATCAAGCGGACTGAGCGGCGCGGCCAAGTGCTTGAGGTGATAGACGGGAATCCCCAGCGCGCGCGCTTCGTCGGTGAGAAATCCGGTTTCTCCGGTGGCGAGGGCGGCGTGAAAATATCCCCGCGTTGCCTGGAGCAGCTCAAGTACCTGGGTTTGAGCGCCGCCACGCTCAGCGCGCGTGACTACGTAGAGAATTTTCCTGAGATTCCGCTTTGTTTCCACGCTGAAGTCGGCCTCCTCGCGCCGGCACTTCACACACTCATCGGGACCACTTGCATGGTAAGGCAACAACGGAAAGATCTTCAGGGAGAATCACAAGAACGGACAAAATCGAATAACAGCAAGGTACAGCCTCTATAGATGTTACCCGGGTAAGGGATGGCCTGCCAGTTACCGAAGTTGGATAGCCGATCCCCGGACCTGACTGGTCAATGACGCGATTTAGGCTCGAAAAAACAAAAGCGGGCACAGCCCGGATGGGATGTACCCGCACAATTTGCTGAGACGAACGCTCAGATCCTAAGATCGCCACTCAAGCGGCCTGTTCGCCGCCCTCGCCTTCGGTCTCTTCCGCTTCCTTTTTCTGCTCCTCAAGCTGTTTTTCGAGCTCGGCGCGCTTTTTGGCCTTCAGATCGGCGCGTTTTTGGCGCTTCACTTCGAGCTGCTTTTCGGCGCCCAGCAGTTCGATGAAAGCTTTATCGGCGCCGTCGCCCTGCTGAAAGCCGGTGCGCACGATGCGGAGATAGCCGCCGTTGCGGTCGCCGTAGCGCGGAGCCACGACATCGAACAGGCGCTTGACGGCCTCGCCGGTGCGCAGGAAGGCCAGCGCCTGGCGCCGGCTGTGCAAATCGCCCTTCTTGCCCAGAGTGATCATTTTCTCAATGTGAGGACGCACCGCCTTGGCCTTGGCCACGGTGGTCTCCACGCGGTCTTCTTCGATGACGGACGTGACCAGGTTGCGCAACAGCGCGCGGCGATGGCTGGTATTCCGTCCAAGCTTAAATCCGGCATTGCGATGGCGCATGTTCTTTTCCTTCCAGGCACTGAGGAATTAGGGACTAGGGATTCAGAGTGCGACGGCCTTTCTGGTCCCTATTCCCTATCCCCTATTCCCTGCTTCTCAGAAGTTCTCCGTCTCGGTGGGCAACTGCAAATCCACCGAGTCCAGCGGTTCCTCTTCCTCGTCGTAACGGCCAAAGCCTGAAGCCAGCGCCGTCTGTGGCGGGATGCTGGTGGGACCCGGCACCGCATTGCCCTGTTCGTCGATCTTCATGCCCAGCGACAGGCCCATCTGGGCTAGGATCTCCTTGATTTCGTTCAGGCTCTTGCGGCCGAAGTTCTTGGTCTTCAACATCTCGGCCTCGGTCTTCTGCACCAGCTCGCCGATGGTCTGGATGTTGGCGTTCTTCAGGCAGTTGTAGCTGCGTACCGAAAGCTCAAGCTCTTCCACACTACGATTGAGGTTGTCGTTGCGGAGCAGGATGCGGCCTTCTTCGCCCCGTGCTTCGGCTTCGATTTCCTCTTCGAAGTTGATGAAGATGTTCATGTGGTCCTTGAGCAGCTTGGCTGCCAGGCCGACCGCGTCAGCGGGCAACACGGCGCCGTTTGTCCACACCTCGAGCGTCAGTTTGTCGTAGTCGGTAATTTGCCCCAGGCGGGCGGCGTCAACCGCGTAGTTCACCCGGCGCACCGGCGAGTGCACCGAATCCACGGGAATGAAACCCAGTCCCAGGTCGGCGTCGAAATTTTTGTCGGCGGAAACATAGCCGCGGCCGCGCTTCAGGCGCATCTCCATGTCGAGCTTGCCGCCCTCCGACAACGTGGCCAGGTAGACGTTCTTGTCGAGGATCTCCACGTCGCTGTCGGCCTCGATCATTCCGCTGGTCACCGCGCCGGGCTGGTCGGCGCGCAGATAGAGCGCCTTGGGACCTTCGCCCTGCAGCTTGAAGGGGACCTGCTTGAGATTGAGGATGATGTCGGTGGCATCTTCAACTACGCCGGTGATGGACTGGAACTCGTGCAGCACGCCTTCAATGCGGACCGCGGTTACGGCCGCTCCCTCAATGGAGCTGAGCAGCGTGCGCCGCAAGGCGTTACCGATGGTGGTGCCAAAGCCCCGCTCAAAAGGCTGGGCGCTGAACTTTCCGTAGGTGTCGGTAAGCGTCTCGGCATCAACTGCAAGGCGCTTCGGTTTCTGAAATCCTCTCCACAACATATGTGTCTCTCGTTTCCCGCGCGGCATGTACGTCGCGATGCATTTTGCGGCGGCCGCGCAAGTGCTCCTTTGGTTTGAAATGCAGCTTCTAGCCTCTAGCTCCTGGCTTCTAGCCCATCCCGGAAGAACCCACGAACGCATATTCTTCCGAACAGGAGCTGGAAGCTGCAGGCTAAGAGCTGGTAGCTGTTATTTGCTGTACAGCTCTACGATCAACTGCTCGTTGATCGGCAGGTTGACGTCGGCGCGCTTGGGCAAATGCAGCACGCGCCCCGACAGGTTTTCAAAGTTCGCTTCCAGCCAGGCAGGAACTGGATTCTGCGCCGCAAATTGCGTGGCCTGCTCCACGATCGCCAGCTTCCTGGCGCTTTCGCGGACGGCAATCACATCGCCGGCATTCACCTGGTAGGAGGGTATGTTCACCTTTCGGCCGTTCACCGTTACGTGCCCGTGACGAACAAGCTGGCGTGCCTGACGGCGCGAGATGGCGAATCCCAGCCGGTAGGTGACGTTGTCGAGACGCCGCTCCAGTTGCTGGATGAGCAACTCGCCGGTAACGGCGGTGGAACGGCTGGCCTTTTCGTAGTACTCGCGGAACTGGCCTTCCAGCGTAAAGTACATCCGCTTGGCCTTCTGCTTTTCATGCAGCTGCAGGCCGTAGCCTACGATCTTGGCCTTGCGGTCCTTGCCATGCTGGCCGGGAGGAAAGTTACGCTTCTCCAACGGGCAGCGGTCAGAGGTGCACTTGCTGCCCTTCAAAAATAACTTGGTGCCTTCTCGCCGGCAAAGCCGGCAAACTGCTCCGGTATATCGTGCCATTGCTTCTCCTGACTTCGGATGTCGGCCGGTTTACGCGAAAAGCAGCTATGAGCTCTGTTCGCTTCTTCCCGGCCCAGTTATTAGCTTCTAACTCCTGGCTTCAGCCTCTAGCTTTTCATTGCCCATCGCAGAACCTCGGACCTACCCGCTGGAACAACGGACTAGTAGCTAGAAACTACCGGCTGTTAGCCGCTTCTTACACTCTGCGTCTCTTCGGCGGCCTGCAGCCGTTGTGCGGCACCGGAGTCACGTCGCGAATCGACTTGACCTCGATGCCCGCGGCAGCCAGCGCGCGAATGGCCGACTCGCGGCCCGATCCCGGACCCGCGACCCGTACATCCACTGTGCGCACGCCGTGATCGCGCGCCATGGCGGCGGCGTTCGACGCCGCTTGCTGCGCTGCAAATGGCGTGCCCTTGCGTGATCCACGGAATCCCAGCGATCCCGAACTCTTCCAGCTCAACGTGTTGCCCACCTGATCGGTGATGGTGACGATGGTGTTGTTGAACGAGGCTTGAATGTACGCAATGCCATAGGGCACGTTCTTGCGCTCGCGCTTCTTG
>JASHYS010000210.1 GCA_030042915.1 Acidobacteriaceae bacterium | reverse complement strand
CCCAACCTCAGGCCGGAACCGCTTTTTTCGCTTGTGCGGAATCGTAGCTTTCGCCGTAGATGGCCGGTACTTTGCCGCCCATGGCACGCAAGTAACTCGATAATTGGCCGCGATGGTGAACGGTGTGAAGCAGGCCGATCTGGAGAAAAGTAAAGGCAGGGCGCACGAATTGTCCGCGGAAATCCATCATCCTGATCAACTGTTCACCCGACAATTGAGTGACCGCCTCGAAATTCTTCGCGTACTCGTTTTCATACCACTCGGCAATCTGATCCGGCGTCTTCAAGTCTTGGGGAACCTTTACGCTGCCCGGGACAAACAATCCCTCCACCACCGATTTCAAAAAGAGGTTGTCGGCGCTGGCGATGTGCCGAAGCAGTTCATTGGCCGTTTTTGCATAGGCGTCGGGACGGTAATCGAGATTCCCATCGGGAACCGCGGCCATAACCGACCGGGTAGTCCGGCTTTCGTTCTTCAGAGCGCCCAGCAGCACGTTGTGGACAAACAGGTGAGCTTGATCTGCGGTGATTTCCCTCATAGCGGTTCCCCCTTTTTGAATTGGATGATACTGGCAGGCATTCTGTCTTCAAAAAGCGGCGGAGCAGAATGGCCGAATGAGCTCGTCCGGGACGGGCAGCGCCACTTTCAGGCCGGGCCAGTTTTAAAGTGGTTGCGGGAAATCGATTTCTCGAATATACAATGATGGGAACATCGAGTATCAGGAAGATCCTGAGCGGAACAGGAGGAGCGCCTGGCGCGGTTCTTTCAAGATAAGACGGCGCTTTTTTGAGATGCCTTTGCTATGAGCACGCAGAAAAGTAAGCGGAGTGGAGTCGACATCATTCAGGTTGCGCGGCTTGCCGAGGTTTCGCCGGCAACGGTATCGCGCGTCACTAATGGCCGTTCCACAGTTGCCAAGCATCTGGTAAAGCGGGTTTGGAAAGCGATTGAGGAACTGGGCTACACGCCCAATCCGCAGGCCCGCGCCCTGGTGTCGGGCCGCAGCCGCGTGCTCGGCCTCCTGGTGTCTGAGATTACCAACCCTTTTTTCCCCGAATTGATGCAGAGCTTCGAAGATCTGGCCGGCGAGAACGATTTCGAAGTGATGTTCGGATCCACCAATTACAACTTGGAGGGAGCCAAAGTTTTCATCCGGCGCCTGGTGCAACGGCGTGTGGAAGGCGTCGCGGTCATGACCTTCCGCGCTGAGTCGCATCTGCTCGATGAGCTGATTGCACACGACATTCCTCTGGTGACGATCGACGTCAGCGCCGAAGGCGCAAGGTCCGTGGTGCTTGAGGTGGATTACGCCCAGGGCATCGACCAGGCTGTTCAACATCTGGCTCTGCTTGGCCATCGCCACATCGGGTTTGCCAGCGGCCCCATGCCCCATCTCACCAATGTGCGCCGTAAAGACGCATTCGTTCAATCTGCGAAAAAGATCGGCCTGCCCGAACAGAATGCTCCGGTCTTCATTGGCGAACATACATTTGAAGGCGGGACGCAGGCGGCTCTTCACTTCCTTGGCATCAAGACCCCGCCCACCGCAATCGTCTGCTCGAATGACATGATGGCGGTCGGCGTCTTGCGCGTGATGTCGGAGCGCGGCATCAAGGTGCCCAGGGATATGTCGGTGGTGGGTTTCGACGACATTCACCTCGCCGAGTTTATGAATCCTCCGCTCACGTCAGTGCGCATGTCGCGGCAGGATCTTGCCCAGGCCGCCTTCAAGGGGCTTGAGAAGCTATGGTCGGCGAATGGTGAGAATTCACTGGAGCCAATTCGCGTGGGCACGAGCCTGGTAGTGCGCCAGTCGACGGATTCTCCTAAAGAAGCGCTCGCGGCCCTCGGGCGCAGCTCGCGGTTGTTGGATAAGCTAGCCACGCAGTGACTTGAGCCACCGCGCTCTGCGCGCAGAACGCGTCCCGAAACACTCACCGCCAAAGCACATTGAGCAGCAGGCAAAGCGCCAGGAGCGTTGCGCTCAACGCAACCAGCCCGCGCGTGGGACGAAGGGATTCACCGGCGATGGTGTCCCGAGCGGCAATCTGGACTTGCGGGCGCGAGATCCCGAGCTCGATTTCCTTTGAAAGCAGGCAGAAGGCCGCGGCCGCAGAGAAGCTCAACATCGCGGTATAGAAATCGGCGGTCATTTGGCTGCCGAAACGAATGATGTGCATGTACGATGCGGCCTGAAGCGCGGCCCCGGAGATCAGTCCTACGCAGATGCCGGTAAACGCACCGCGCTGGCCGGCGCGCCGCGAACAAACCCCGGCAAGCACGGCCGCAAATATGGGCGCGTAGAACAGCGCGACGATCAGTTGCAGGAGCTCCATCATGTCGCGAAACCAGAAAGTAGCAAAAGCTACCAATTGCGCAGCCAGCAGACAGATGAGAACCGCCAGCCTTCCGGCGCGGATGTAGTGCTGCTCAGATCGATTCGGGCACAGGCGCTGACGATAGATCTCTTCAACCCAAAGCGCGGAAAAACCGGAGACGTTGCCGGCCAGCCAGGCCATCAGGCCCGCCAGCAGCGCGGCGGCGCCCAGCGCCAGCAAGGCTGGTGAGTACTCAAGGACCATCAGCGCCGGCATGGTCTGGTCAAACGACGCCTTTCCATCCAGCAGAGACGGCGCGGCCACGCCAGGCAGCACAATCAGGAAAGCGATCGCCAGCTTGCCGAAGCCGGCCAGTATCGGTACGCGCCGGCCATCGTCGAAAGTGCGCGCGGTAAGCGCGCGCTGGATCATGACAAAGTCGGTGCACCAGTACGAGAAGCTGATCACAAAGCCCAGGCCAACGACCACACCGACCTGGTCGAGCGGCGCCGACGGAGAAAGGATGGGAAGCGGCTTCCAAAGATGCCATCTCTCCGGCCTGTTGGCCCAGGTGGCGGCATTGAAATGCACCGTCAGGAAGAGCAGCGGAGCAAGTCCGGCAATCATGACAAAGAACTGGAAAATCGAAGTGAAAATTGACGCGCGCACGCCGCCGATCGAAACGTAGGCAAGTACAATCACTGCGCACACCAGGCCACCGGTCAGGAAATCCCATCCCAGGAGGATGTGTAACACCTGGGCGAGTGTGTAAAGAGCAATGCCGGAATATGCCAGCGTGCCCGCCAACGCCATGGCGGCGTTCAGCACGCGGACCCTTGGGCCGAAGCGATGGCCAAGATACTCCGGAAGGCTGCGCGCCCCACTTCGCATGTAGACAGGAAGCACGACAGCGCCCATGAAAACCATTCCCGGGATGCCGCCGATCCAATAAAAGTGCAACGCTTGAACGCCATATTGCGCCGCCATCGCACTCATCCCGATCACCTCGATAGAGCCGCAATTGAAGGCCAGGAAAGAAAGGGCCGCAGCCCAAAGCGGCAAAGTGCGCGAGGCGTTCAGAAAGTCGTTTGATGAGAGCCAGCGGCGCCGCGAAATCCAGCTGACGAGCGCAAGGGCGGCCAGGTAAAGGGAAAATATAACTGGCCCCCAAAAGCCGAAATTGCCTGTTTTCATGGTCTGACTCGCAGCCGACGGGAAGGCGTAGTCCCTTGTACACAAAGATTCGCCGCTCCGTCCAGCGAAATGCCTTGCTGCGATCCTGATGATTGCATCCCGCCCCCGCCGCCCTAAAAGGGAATCACAGCAGAAAGCAGTGCCCGGAGTTTTCTCTTGACGATTGCTGATTGGGAGGAGTAGATTTTTCGGGAAAACGATTTCCCACTTTCCCTGGAGCTGCACGAGAATGATCTCCCGATCTCTACAGCTGGGACCGTGGGCCAAGCGTTGATCCTGCCGGCGGCGAATTTCTGGCGCGATCCGCCACCGGCTCGGTTCTGCACCCGCGCTGCTTTCCTGGAGGCTACAGGATGAAGTACCAATCTTCGATTCGCATCTGCTCCATCGTCGCATTCCTGTTCGCAATTGCCGGACTGGCATTGGCGACTCTACCCTGCGCTGGCCAGGCGACAACAGGCCAGATTACCGGCCAGGTCACCGATCCAACCGGAGCCGTGGTGCCCGCTGCCACCATCACTGTCACCGACGAGGAGAAGGGTGTCTCGTTTACGGGCCGCAGTGATGGCACGGGCAACTACACCATCGTCAGCCTGCCGCCGGGCATTTACTCAGTTGCCGCCTCGGCCAACGGCTTCTCCGACAGCAAGTTCACCCACGTGGTTCTGGCCATCGACCAGCAGTTGGCGCTCAACTTCAAGCTCAAGGTTGGCACTGCGGCAACTTCGGTCGAGGTCACTGACGCGGCTCCGCTGCTGCAGACACAAAGCGCCGAAGTGGGCACGGTGATCAGCGGCGATGCCATTACTGATTTGCCTCTGAATGGCCGCGAATTTGAGTCGCTGGTCTTCCTGGCCCCGGGAGTCACCGCGCTTCCCCCGGCCAGCGGAACCATCAACGGCCTGGGAGCTTCGATCAGCGGCCAGCGCGAGTACGGAAACTCCGTGGAACTGGACGGCATTGAGACCACCACCAATCGCACCCAGGACATTACCGTCGATCCCAATGTGGATTCGGTAGGCGAGTTCAAGGTCATCACGGCCACCTATAACGCGGAATTTGGCAACGCGGCCGGCGGCAAAATCGCCATTGAGACCAAACCAGGCACGAACTCCGTTCACGGCGATGCCTTCGAATTCTTCCGGCCCAATTATTTGGCCGCGAAACTGACCACGCCCGGAGTGACCACGCCCCAGCCGCCCTCCGCGCTCAAGTGGAACATCTTTGGCGGCACTGTCGGATTCCCAATCAAGAAGAACCGTTCCTTTTTGTTTGCCGCTTATGAGGGCGAGCGCGAGAAAGATCCCTATTCGTACGTCGACTCCACAATCCCCTTCAATCTGATCAATTTCCCGGGCAATGGCAGCGTTGACTTTTCCGGCCTGCTCGACCCCTACGCCGGCGTCACCAGCGCGCCTGGCGGCGGGGCAGCGGCCGGAACCATCGATCCCATCTTCGATCCGGTTGTTTCGGTCGAGTCCTACGGCGGCGCCGAAACCCAGTTCACAGGCAACATCATTCCCGCCGGTCGCGTGAGCCCCGCCGGGCTGGCCACCATGATGGACTTTTATCCCAAGCCGAACCTGCCCGGCATCGATAACGGATGGTTCAGGAATTTCGAGGTCTATTCACCCACGCACTTCAATTACGACAAAGTCGACGCTCGTTTTGACCAGGTCATCAGCGACAAGGACCGGCTCTACGCCCTCTATCACTGGCAGGGCGATAACCAACTGGTAACCGATCCCTATTGGGGCCACACCGTGGTTCCAGGCGGCGGCGACGCTGACCAGGCGAACCAGGAAGATTATGAACCCCAGTCGGTCTCGCTCACCTACGATCGCACTTTCAGCGCCACCCGCCTCAACGAAGTGCGTTTCGGTTACCTGTTCTATCCCGAGAACCTTTACAGCTTGTTAAATGGAACAAATTACTCTACGAAGTATGGCGTCGGCAACGTATATGTTCCCGGATATTCCGCAACGGTCGGATATCCGCAGATCTTTCTAGCCGACGGATATCTTGCCGGTGGATCGACTTATAAGCCATATCATGTGAATGACCAGAACTATCAAATCACCGATAACTTCACATGGACTCACGGCCGGCATGACTTCAAATTTGGCGGCGATCTGCGCCTGCTCAACTCGCACCCCAACTTCTCACTCTTCCCCACTGGCTTTGATTACTTCGACAGCTTCGGCTACGCTGAAACCTCAAACTTTTACTACACCTATATCTACGGCGCTTATAACTGGGCAGGCGGATCCGATCTTGCCGACCTGATTCTGGGATTGCCGACTGACGTCTACATAGGCCTGCAGTTGACCAATCCGCACACCAAGAGCTGGGACCTGGATTACTTCGGAGAGGATTCCTACAAGGTAACGCCACGCGTCACTCTCAACTACGGCGTGCGCTACGAGTACCAGGACCCCTGGACAGAGGCGAACAACAACATCTCGAATTACAACGTCGCTACCAATACCATCCTGCTGGCCGGCCGCGGGGGCAACTCCGATTCGCTGATGTTGCCTCGCAAGGACGATATCTCTCCACGCTTCGGCTTCGACTTCCAGTTGGATCCCAAAACAGTAATCCGTGGCGGCGGCGCCCTTTTCTTCTCGCCTGAAAACGATGGCCGCGAAGACATCCTCACCCAGAACTATCCCTTCGCCGATCAGGCTGGCTATAGCAACTGGGTTTACAACGGCCCTTGCTACAGCTGCGCGAGTTACCCCTGGTCCTATGTACTCGATACCGGCGTGGCTCGCAACACCGCCATCAATCTGCCGGCTTCGGGCGGAGGCGCCATCGTTCCCTCGACGGTACTAAATGGAAATCTGGAAACAACCTATTCGGTCAATCCCAAGATGAAGACCGGCTCAGTGGCGTCATTCAGCCTCACCTTCCAGGAGCAGATCACCAAGTCCACGTCGTTCGAATTGGGATGGGTGGGCTCCTTCGCCAGGCATCTTTCCTACGGTGTTGGTGATATCAATGCCAATCCAGCAAACTCAGCAAATAACTTCAACAACTTGCTGACCACAGACCTCGGCAAGATCCAATACCTGACCGACTCAGGCATCGACAGTTACAACGGCATGCAGGTAAAAGTGACCAAGCAGACCTCGCGTAACACGAGCTTTCTGCTCAGTTATACCTGGAGCCACAGTCTCGACAACGGACCCGCACCCTTCAATCTCGGCCACGTCGACAACGACAGCCCACAGAATCCCTACGATCTGAAGACGGAATACGGGAACGGCGACTTCGACGAGCGCAACAATCTTGTCTTCAGCGGAGCGTTCGTCCTGCCCGTCGGCAGAGGCCAGCGCTGGGGCTCGAACTGGGGCGGAGTGGCGAACGCGATTCTGGGCGGATGGCGCTACAGCCCGATCTTTGTTGCCCATTCCGGCACGCCCGTCAACATCACGCGCGGAACCAACCCGGATGGAATTCTGCCCGGCTTGCGTCCCGATGCAGTGGCTGATCCGACCCTTCCGCGCGGCCAGCGCAGCATCTATCAATGGTTCAACACGGCCGCATTCAGCGTACCTGCGAATATCCAAGGGACCTCATTCCTTCCGGGCGATGCAGCCCGAAACGACGTAGTTGGGCCGGCCTACGTGAATCTCGACTCTTCGCTGGCTAAGGACTTCAAGTACCGCGAGCGCTACACGCTCGACATCCGCCTGGAGGCCTTCAATACGTCAAACACCGTGCACCTCGGTGATCCCAATCCAGTTTGCTCCGTTCCGTCTTCTACCGGGTCCTGCGGCAGCACCGGCACTTTCGGCCAGATCAGCAGTGTATTAGACAACTCCGATCGCGAGGCGCAGCTTGCGGTAAAGATACTCTTCTAACCGCGCCGCGGTTCTTCCACGCCAGGGCAGCGCCCTCAACAGGGGCCTGCCCGCGCGTGAGAGACTTTTCTCCAGATCACTCCTCCCCGCCGCCTAGCTTGGAGATTGCTTCGATGGGTTACTCTCGGTCCGGCCAACGTTGGTGCGTCAGGGCCGGATGGCGCGGCCAGGCAGCGGTTGCGGCATTTTTACTCACGCTTTCGGCTTTGGC
>JASHYS010000209.1 GCA_030042915.1 Acidobacteriaceae bacterium | reverse complement strand
GTCAGTTCGTCAGAGGCGAGGACCGCGGAATTGGCAAAGGGCTTGAATTCTGCCTGAATTCTCCGAATCCTGGCGAGCTGCGATTCGACCCGGAGCACTCCATCCTCGAGCGACATCACAACGGCATCCCCGGGTTTAAGCCCCATGCCCTTTCGAATCTCGGCTGGGATGACAATGCGGCCATTGTCATTTATGTTTGTAGTGACATTTTTAACTTGAATGTCGTTTTCTGTTTTATTATCATTAATTGGCATTTTTCTACTATATGTCATAAATCTTGCCTATGTCAATCGCTGATTGTGGGGCCGAGTTAGCCAAAGGAAAGGCCTCGAAATCCCCGTGTGCCCGTCATTGCCGGGGATTTCGGGTTGCCTTAAACCCCGCCAACCATGAAAAATAACGTCCATGCGCGCCAAGCTTTCCTTTGCTCCCCTCGCTTCCATCGAAACTAACCTTCTGGCCGTCCTGGCCGCCGACTCGCAAACCGCCAGAGGGCCCGATGCCAAGCCTCGACCCGAGTTGCTCACCAGCGACCCCTCAGTCCAGGCCGCCGCAGCCGCCGTGCTGGCCAGCGGGGAATTCAAGGCCGGCGCCAATGAAACTGTCCTTCTGCACGCACCGGCTGGCCTGGCTGCCACGCGTCTTCTGATTGTCGGGTTGGGCAAGCTGGCCAAGGCTACAACCCGAGAGGTGCGCAATGCCGTCGGAACCACCATTCGATTCGCCAAGCCGCGCGGCATAAGAGAACTTGCATTGGTTCTGCCGCCAGATCGCCTTCCGGCCGCCGCCGGCAGCCGCGCCGCCGTTGAAGGGGCCCTGATCGGAGACCTCGACCTCGATACCTATCGCAGCGACCGCAAGGACCAGAGCATTCAGTCGTTCACGCTCGCCGTACCTGACGGCGTGGACCGCGCGGCCGTTGAAGCTGCCTTCGCCGAGGGGGTCATCGTTGGCGAGAGCCAGAACTTCGTGCGGTCGCTCGTAAACGAGCCCGGCAACAAGTTGACGCCAACCATCCTTGGCCAGCGAGCCGCCTTGATGGCGCAGGAGACCGGCCTCCAGTGGGAGGTCCACTCGACCGAAAAACTGCATGAACTCAAGATGGGCGCCTTCTGGAGCGTGGCTCAGGGCTCCGCAGAGCCGCCTGCACTCATCCTCTTGCGCTATGAGCCCGAGGGCGTGACCGAAGGACCGGTTTTAGGCCTGGTCGGTAAGGGCATCACCTTCGACACGGGGGGAATCTCCATCAAGCCGGCCGACAACATGGAGAGAATGAAGTACGACATGGCCGGCGGCGCAGCGATGATCGGCGCCATGCGCGCCATCGCCCTGCTCAAGCCGCGGGTCCGCGTCATCGCCGTTATCTGTGCAGCCGAAAACATGCCCTCCGGCACGGCGCAAAAGCCGGGCGACGTGCAAACCGCAATGCCGACAGCTCCAGAAAGGCCAGGCAAGACCATCGAGATTATCAATACCGACGCCGAAGGACGCCTGGTGCTGGCCGACGGTCTCGCCTATGCCCGCCGGCTCGGCGCCACCCATCTCATTGACGCCGCAACTCTCACCGCTGCCATCTCGGTTGCCTTGGGTAAGATCAACGCCGGAGTCTTCTCGAACGACGATTCCACCTACGCCAGGTTCGAAGCCGCACTTGCCGTCTCCGGCGAAAAGTTCTGGCGCCTGCCGCTCGACGACGAGTACGCCGAGCTCATCAAGTCCGACATTGCCGACATCAAGAACACGGCCGGCCGCTTTGGCGGCGCCATCACTGCCGCCGAGTTTCTGCACGTCTTCGCCGAGGACACGCCCTGGATCCATCTCGACATCGCCGGCGGCGCGTGGATCGACGAACCCAGACCCTATATTTCTAAGGGACCCAGCGGCATTGCCGTGCGTTCTGTTTTAGAATGGGTCCGGAGCTACTGAGCCGGCCCCGATTCCCCCCCAACCGCAACAAAAGATCGTCGCCTTTCCAGGCGGCTTCTGGCGATGCTTGCGTGAATTGATCGAATCGGCCGAAATGCAATCTCAGGGCGCACTTCGTTCAAGGGGGGTCGAATCCCGAACATGAAAATGGGCCGCTATCTGTTGGTGTGCGCCATTGTCTTTGCGGGTCTTGAGCGGCCGGCCATCTCTGTGGCGCAGGCTCAGCCCGCTGCGGACGATCCCCCAGGTGCGGATCGCAGCCTGGTTTCCACGCCTTCGCTGGCACCTTATACTCCGCTCTCGCAGACTCAGAAATTTCATAATTATCTTTTCGACGCCTTTGGCCCCTACCCCACCACGGTCACGGCTTTCATGGCGGGATATCACCAGGCGACACGCAATCCTCCCGATTGGAGAGAAGGTTTTACCGGCTATTACCAGCGCTTCGGCTCAGATTTTGGCACGTCGGCGGCCGGGGTGACCGCAAGCTATCTCGTCGCAGAGGCCTTGCACGAAAACACTTTGTATTACGAATGCAACTGCAAGGGGGTCTGGCGCCGCTTGAAGCACGCCGTCGTCTCTACCCTCGTTGCGCGTCAGGGCGAAGATGGGCACAAGGTCTTCTCGTTCGCCGCGCTTGCCGAGCCCTACGCCGGCTCGTTTGCCGCTGTCTATGGCTGGTATCCCTCCCGCTACGGCGCCAAAGACGCGTTTCGCCTAGGTAACTATGGGCTCCTCACCTACGCCGCCAACAACGTCACCCTGGAATTCTTCCCCGCCCCCAACAGTTCCGGCAGGAATTCCTGGATTAACCGGCTTCATCTCGACAATCGCCACGACGCGCGCCAAATTGACCCGGCGCCTTGAGGCGCTTCGGCCTGTCCAGCACATAGGCTGCGCTTTGCCTTTCCTCTTCATTTCCTCTCCATCCGTCATTTCCACAACCAGCGGTGATGCCATGGCTGTTTTGGCCGATGAACCAAATGGAGCCGCTTGCCGGGGTCTGCCTTGGGAAGCCTGAGGTCCGTTTTCCGCGGTACTGATGGAGATGAATCCGTGAGCGATCGAGTCGCACTGCTTGAAGCCGCGCTGGAGAGCCGCGCAGAGGGCATTGCCTTGTTCGATACAGAAGGCGCCATGCTTTTCTGGAATCCGGCCGCAGAGGTCATGACTGGGTATTCGAGAGGCGAGATGCTGGCGCAGCGGATTCCCGATCCGCTCGAACCGCTGCTCCTCGATCCGGCATCGGAAATCAACCTGCCCTCAGGCGCTTCCTCCGCATCGAGTCATCGGGTTCTGGTTGCGGTGAAAAACAAACTCGGAAACGTGCTGCGGTTTCTTGCCCAGCGCGAAATCCTTCGCGATGCGGTCGGCGGACCCATCGGCGCAGCGGTTTCTTTCCACCTCGCTCAGACGCTCGATGCTCTACCCCACGGCGAAACCAGAGACAGCGAAGCCGAAGAAATTGAAACCAGCCAGGAGGAGCTTGAAGACCGCTTGCAACTTGAATTTGACGACTTCGTACACGGCGGTCAGCCCTTCGGGGTGCTGTGGATCAACGTGGATCAGGCGGAACATTTGCACAAAACCCATGGCGTGAGCGCCTGCCACGAAATGCTCGGCAAAGTGCGTCGCTCCCTGGCACAAGGTCTTCGGCCCAGCGAGGCCATGGGCCGCTGGGGCGGCGATGAATTTCTCATCATCGCCCACGAGCAGAGCGGAGAGCTGCTGGCTGCACACGCGCGCATGCTGGTTGGCCTGGCGCGCACCGCCGATTTCCGCTGGTGGGGCGACCGCGTTTCTCTCACCGTGAGCATTGGCGCTGCCCAGGCGCCCGGCGATGCCGCTGAATCGCTCTCGCAATTGCTCGCACGCGCCCAAGGGGCCATGGTTTCGAGCAGCCAGGCTGGAGGAAACCGGGTGACGGTTGCGGCCCCCGCCTTTGCAGCCGTCAACGCGGTGGAGGAAAACACATGTTCGCCATCATAGGCATCGTTGTCGTCTTCGCCGCCATTATCGGCGGCTTCCTCATGGAGAAGGGGAACATGTCGGTTCTCCTTCAGCCCGCCGAGCTCATCATCATTGCCGGAGCCGCCTCAGGAACGCTGCTGGTCGCCAACCCCATTCGCATCGTCAAAGCGATTGTTGCCGGGTTGATCGCGGCCCTCAAAGGATCGCCCTTCTCGCAAGCCCGCTATCTCGACACGCTCAAAATGATGTACCAGTTCTTGAACAAAGTGCGCAAAGAGGGCCTGCTCGCCGTCGAAATGGATGTCGAGAAACCCTCCGAAAGCGCCATCTTCAAGAATTACCCCCAGTTCCTCAACGATCATCATGCGCGCGAATTTGTGTGCGACACGTTGCGCACGGCCATCACCGGTGGTGTTGAGCCGTTCGATATGGACCAGATGATGGAGCTGGACATGGAGGTGCATCACCACCAGGAGGCGCAGCCCTCCGATTCGCTCTCCACGGTGGCTGACTCCCTGCCCGGCCTGGGCATTGTGGCTGCGGTGCTGGGCGTGGTCATCACCATGGGCGCGTTGGGCGGCCCTGCTGAAGAGATCGGCAGGCACGTGGCCGCGGCCCTGGTGGGCACCTTTCTCGGCATCCTGCTCTGCTACGGCGTGGTGGGCCCCTTGGCCGCCAGCATGCGCAAGATCGCCGATGAGCAGGACGCGTACCTGCACGTGCTCCGCGTGCTCCTGTTGGCCTTTCTCAAAGGCTCCGCCCCCATGATCGCCGTTGAAATGGCGCGGCGCGCCATCCCTGCCTACGTCCGGCCGAGCTTCGACGAAATGGAGAAGACGTGCAAGAACAAGACTGAGCCGGTGCAAGCGGCAGCAGCCTGATGCCGGGGAAGACCATGGCAGCCAAAGCGCAACCCATCATCGTCATCAAGAAAAAAGACGGCCACGGCGGCCATCACGGCGGCGCATGGAAGGTTGCCTACGCCGATTTCGTCACCGCCCTCATGTCGCTCTTCATCGTGCTCTGGCTGATGAACCAGAGCGAGCAAATCAAGAAGGCCGTCGCCGGCTATTTCAACGATCCCAAGGGCACCGCAAACTTGCTGGGCACCACCATGTCGGGCAACGCCGTGAACGTAACCACCGATGCCAACGAAAACATGCAGAAACTGCAGGAGCTGAAGCAGAAGCTCGAACAGGAAATCAAAGCCCGACAGGATCTTGAAAAGCTGAGCAAGCAGATTGAGATCACCATCACGCCCGAAGGCCTGCGCATTGAGCTTCTCGAAGGCAAGGACGGCACCTTCTATCAGAGCGGCAGCGCACAACTGAGCCCCAGCGGGCAGGAACTGCTGGCTCTGCTGGCCAGCGAACTCAAAACCCTCCCCAACCAGTTGCTCATCGAGGGCCACACTGACGCCACGCCGTATTCAAGCGACACCAGCTACAGCAATTGGGAGCTCTCGGCCGACCGCGCCAACGCGGCACGCCGCCTTCTGCAGCAGGATGGCGTTCGCTCCGACCAGGTGACGCAGGTGCGTGGATTTGCCGATCAAATGCTCCGCGACAAAAGCAATCCCTACGATCCGTCGAATCGCAGAATCACGATTCTGGTAAAAAATCTTGACGGAGCGCCGCCGCCACCAATTGCCCACGCTCACGTTGTGGACGGAACGCCGGCCGCTGCGAGACCCGGACCGCCCGCCGCCGCGTATCCCAACCCTTCAAGCGGATCAGCTCCGCCGCAGGCGCCGACCGCAGCATCGCCCGGGCCGAAGCCGTCGCCCGCAAAGCCGGCCTCGAAGTCCGGAATCTTCAGCGAGCTCACCGGCATGTTTTCGCGCGCAAAAAAATGACTAGCTGCAACCGGTCATTCTGAGCGAAGTTGGGCGCTCCTGCGCCAAACGCAGTCGAAGGACCTGCATTTTCTCCTCAGACTGGCCAGTCCGGCGCAAATACTGCCTCTGTGCATTATGTAGATACGACCTAGCAGCAACGGAAGGGCGCCGCCGGTTGTGGACTCGACCGGCCGGGCTCCAACGCGGCGTCTCTCGCAAACGGTGGAGGAACTCCGCGCAGGGTTTGAATGCAGCGCAACGAGGAAAACACAATCACGATTGCGGCTCCCGCCACAAATGCCGACATCAGAATCGTCTCTACCCATCCCTGCGCCTGCGTTCCCGCGTGGTGTGCCATGGGCCAATAGGTTTCCAGCGTCGAAAGCACCGCCGCGGAAATCGTCGTGACCACCACGAAGGCTGCCGGCACCAGCGTGAGCCATGCATAGGCCGCCTTGCCATGATTCACCAGCCACGCCGACATGGTGGTGAGCGCAATCGCGGCCAGCAACTGGTTGGCAGTGCCAAACAGCGGCCAGATGGTCGCAATGCTTCCACCCCACACCAGGTATCCCCAGCACAGGACGATGAAGCCGCTCGCTAGCACGTTGGCCGGCAGCGATCGCGAAGCCGCGAACGGCCGATGCATTTTGCCCATCAGCTCCTGCAACACGTAGCGGCCCACGCGG
>JASHYS010000208.1 GCA_030042915.1 Acidobacteriaceae bacterium | reverse complement strand
GCAGGCGCAAAACGCCAGTGCCATCCTCACCTACTCCACCAGCACCATGGTCATGAATCCCGATTGGACAGCCTGGCAGAACTTCATCGTGGCCCAGGCCACAAAAGCCAATCTGATCATCGCTGCCAAGACCGCGCAGGCCACGCAGCAGATGGATGCGCGCGAGGCGCAGTGGAGAAAAATGATGGCCGGCGAAGTCGACGACTTCGACGACATCCTTACCGGCACAGCCTTCGGCATGAATCCGGCCACGGGAGCGCCCGTTGAGATTCCAGCGGGCAACGGCGGTCCTGAATGGATCGACAATCAGAACAACGTGGTCAGCGCCGCCATGCAGCCCGGCCCCGCGTACACCCAGGTTCAACCCATGAGCCACCAGCAGTGAAAGCCTAGCCAATAGCCAGCAGCCAGTAGTCGGGCGCAATAAGCGCCCGCGGAGCGACTCTTCTACCGCAGGGATTCGACGGGAGCGGGGTCCATATCGGCGTAGTCCTGATTTTCGCCGCCCATGCCCCAGCAGAAACTGTAGGCGCGCGTGCCCACGCCGGCGTGAATCGACCATCCGGGAGAAATGACGATGCCTTTGTCGGCCATGACGATGTGACGGGTTTCAGCGGGTGGCCCCATGAAGTGCATCACGCGCGCATCGGCGGCGACGTTGAAGTACATGTAAATCTCTGAGCGGCGCATGTGCGTGTGCGGAGGCATGGTGTTCCAGTTGCTGCCCGTTGCCAGGTGCGTAACGCCCATAACGAGCTGGCAACTGCGCGCGCCTTCAAGGTAAATGTATTTGCAGATGGTGCGCTTGTTGCAGGTTTCCGGGCTGCCCAGCTCGGTGGGGCTGGCTTCCTGCCTGCGCACCAGAGCGACGGGAAAGACGGCGTGCGCGGAATAGCTGAGCAGGTAGAAGATGGCGGGGGCGTTTTTCTCTTTTGAGGCGAAAGTGACTTCGGCGTTGCCGCGGCCGATGTAGAGGACATCGAGATTGTCGAGATCGTAGGATTTGCCCTGGACCTTGATGATGCCGGGACCGCCGATGTTGAGGGCGCCCAGCTCGCGGCGTTCAGTGAAGTAGTTGGCGCGCAGTTCGGGATAGGTGGGCAGTGCGAGAGGTGCGTCGGCTGGGGCGGCGAAGCCGGCGACGGCGCGATCCAGATCGACGTAATTCAGTTGGATTTTGCCGGGCTCATAAAGCGCATCAAGCAGGAAGGTTTCGCGGAGTTCCTCGGTGGTCATGCGCGGGTAGCGCACGGGATCAGCCATCAGGATGGTTTTCATTTCGCTCTCACCCACCTCAATTTTACTGCGCAGCCTGAGCGGGAAGTTGGGTTGGATCCCAGTTGTCGTTGCCGCGGAGAAAAACCGCCGGCTCGTATTGTTTGGCTTCCTCGGGCGTGAGGAAGTGGGCGTGCGGATCGCGCTGGTCGTGATGCGCTCCGGGGCCGCTAGAGTCGAACTCGGCGTAGAAGGCGGTGTTGAGAGAGTTGGTTTGGCCGGGATGCCACTCGCGCCAGCCCGCGGGATCGATCTTGTCATCCATCTCGGTGTGCATGTAGATGACCGTGGCGTAGGGGCGCCAGGGCCGGCCGAGAAAAACGGGAGCGGTGACGGCAGGATCGGCAGTGAGTTTGCAATGCTCGATCACGAAGCCCGAGTCCTGCGCGGGATAGTGTTTCGATTGCGCGGTGATGAAACCTCCGTCGTGCGGCGTGGAGTGAATCTCGCAATTTTCGAAGACGGCCTTGGAATCGCCGAAGATGAAGTCGACGTTGCCAGCGATGTAGCAATCAGAAAAGTACTGGCGCGTAGGCCCGCAGTTTTGCGCGTCGGATCCGCAGTGCGTGCCGAGATAAACCGTATCCTGATTGCCGAGCAGGCGCACGTTGTGAAAGACGGCGCGGTCGCCGGTGACGTTGATGGCCAGGGCTTGAGAACCGGCGGGAAGTTGCGAATGAGTTTTGTTAAAGTCGTTCTCGAAGGTGATGTTTTCGGCAAAGAAGTTGTCGGCGGTGATGTTGACGGTGGCGGAGTGGAGAGTTCCGCCGTTCTGGCCGGCGCTGCGATCGTTCACCACGATGGTTTTCGAGGCGTCGGCGTTGGCGCTGCGGATGGTGACGTTGGGCTTGTCGACGGTGATCACTTCGCGATAAACGCCGGGCGAGACGGAGAGCACCGCGCCGCCGGTTTTGGGCGCCATGTCGAGGGCGCGTTGGATGGAGTAGTAATCGCCGGTGCCGTCGGCGGCCACGTAGTAGGTTTTGTCCTCGGGCGGAATCTTGCCGGCCATCTCGGGCGCGGTCTTGTCTTCAGGGAAGGGAGCAAAGCGCGCATCGCAATCGAGCGGTTGTCCGGGCGCGGAGTTGGGCGCGTCAGTGTCGGTGACGTCGTCGCCCTTGGGGACGAGATTGCCGAGATGCGGGCCAATGGTGATGGCAGCGTCCTGGTCGTAGTAGAGCGAGTCCTGCTGGTCGTCGGCAAAGACGTTGTCGAGCCTGATTTCGAGTTTGTGATCGGGGTCGGCGTCGAGGCCGAGAAAGGTGAACGCGCCGGGAGTGAGCACGTGCACGTTTTCAAGGGCGATGTCTTTGTAGATGGGCAGCCGGTCGCCGGTGAAGGTGGTGTAGTGGGGCGTGAAGACAAGCGGGTTGGGCACGTTGCGGATGCAGACATTGCGATAGACAACTTGGTGGACGAGGCCGCCGCGGCTGCGGTCGGATTTGATGCGCAGGCCGTTGTCGGCGCCGTCGATGGTCAGGTCGTCGACGAGCAGGTGGT
Organism: Acidobacteriaceae bacterium; assembly: GCA_030042915.1. The sequence continues at coordinate 8,319 of JASHYS010000208.1, read as the reverse complement.
CGACGCCGCCGAAGGTGCCGCTGCCGATGGACATGCCGTGGCCGGTATAGAAGTGATTGTGGAGAACCGACATGTTCGACACGCCGCCGGCGGCGTTGGGCTTGAGGCAGACATCGTCGTCGCCGGTGTGAATGTAGCTATAGGCGATGGTGATGTTCTTTGACGAGCCGGGGTCGATGCCGTCGGTATTGCGCGCGGTTTTGGGGGTCATGATTTTGACGCCCCACGCGGTGAAGCCGTCGGTTTGATTCACAGAAACGTGGAAGCCCGGCGAATTGCGCAGCGTGATCTGGTAGAGGATGAAGCCGTCGACGTGGCGGAGAGCGATCATGGAGGGAACGCTTTGCTGAAGGTCTTTCACTTTGGCTTCGTGGGCGAGGTCCCACCAGGTCTCGCCCATTCCTACATCGAGACTCCCGTCTGGCAGTTGGTGTGGAAGCAGTAAAGCGCCGCCGCGTGCGTCAATGGAACCCTCGCCCATGATGCCGGCGTTGACGGCGCCATCGCCGGTGATGAGAGGCCTGCAGCCGCGGCCGTGTGCGGAGACGATGCCGCAGGCGCCCGGCGAGAGATCGTAGAGCCGCGGATCGCGCGAGGCCACAAGAGCGGTGTTCTTGTCGACAACCAGAACAACGCCGGGACGCAGCGCGAGCGGGCCGGTAAGGAACACGTTTTTCTTGCCGTGCGCGCGAAGAACAACGGACTTCGAACCCATCGACGAAGACCCGGCGTCGGGGGCAGCGGCCTCGCCTTGCGCACAGTGGTCCAGTGCGTCCTGTATGCGAGCGGTGGAGAGCTTCTGCTCATCGGCGAGCGCAATGACGCCGTGATTCGACGCGACGTCGGCGTCGAGGGTGACGCAAGCGGGAGGGATTTTGGGCTCGGTAACGGTGCGAGTGTCCTGGGCGGAGAGAGACAGGGCAGCGAAGAGCGGGGACACCGCAAAAAAAACGGAACGCATGAGAATCTCCGTTCGGGGGATCGCGCGACAGCGAGGCTGGCGGCAACAACACAATCCCAGTGGACTGACCACTTGAACCTATCCATGTAAAGGCGCGAGGCTGCGGGTCGTCAAGATCCGATAACCCATCACGGACCTCAACACACCACAACCGGGGTGTCCCGTCCAAGCTCCGCTTGGGTGGGGTATCGGCTCAGGGTTGCGACTTTTCAAACACTGACCGGTGTTTCTCCAGTTCACGCACCGGCGGCACCTGCTCCAGAATCCACCGTACAAATTCCTTGCCGGCGGCGTAGTTGTCGTACATGGCCGGGAGCTTGCGGTCGTCGGTGTACTCGTCGTAGAGCCAGGGATCGGTCATGGCGAATACGGTTCCCTTGCCGTATTTGGCCGTGGCCATATAGATCGTGGCCAGATACATGGTGTCTTCTTCAAGCACCGAGCGCGCCGGTTTGCTCACCGAGATAGTAGAAACATCTTTCACGAAAATTGTGTGGGGATGGTGGAAGATGGGGCCCTTGTCGATATCGATTCTGCCCTGGTCCCAGTTGGCACCGATGACATGCTTGCGCAGCAAGTCGTTGAAGTGGATGCCGAATTGATCGGAGATGACGTTGAAGTGGTCGAGGTCGGCGAAGGAGTTGTCGTTTTCCATGATCACGAGCACGCCGCCTGTCCTTACCCATTCCGCCAGCTGTGCCGCATCTTCAGCGTTGGCAAAGTGCGCGTGGGGATTCTTGTCAAGGTTGTCGGGTGAGGCGATCACGTAAACGTCGGTGCTCTTCAGGTTGGCGAGGGTGGGCTCGGCGTCGAGTTCAGTGGTTTGCGCGCCGAATTCGCGGAAGAGATGGCCGAAGAGCCCGTAGCCGGGGTTGTCCCACGTATCCCACTTGTAGTGGAAGTAGACCTGATGGCCGAAGGCGTCAGTGCGCTGCTGCGAGTTGAACCATCCATCGACGGCGACGGTGAGGCCGCGCGCGAGCGTTGACTCCGGTGCGTATTCCATCTCTGTGCCGGCCAGCAGAAACGCGCCCACGCCCTTGGGATCGTTGGTGACGACTTTCTCGCCGATGTAATAGGCGTAGCTGCCGTCGCGATAGGGCTCGCCGCCGAGGCCGGATGCCTTCACGGTGCCGGTGAGCGAAAGGTCGCCGCCCTGCGCCTGGACGAAATGCGCGAGGATGCCCTGGTAGCCGCGCTCGGCAACGCTCATCAACCCGTAGGGGCGATCATCGGGCAGGTAACCGCGGCGCACGCCTTTGGCCAGAGCGTAGACAAACATGCAGGCGGAGGAGGACTCGAAGTAATTTCCCTTCTCACCGGGCTTGTTCATCATGGTGTACCAGAGGCCGGTCTTCTTGTCCTGGAAGCGCGCGATGGCGGCAGCTTCTCGCCGGAAAATATAGAGCAGTTTCGCGCGGCCGGGGTCGTCCTCAGGGTAGTAGTCGAGCGTATCGACGAGGGCCATCATGTACCAGCCCACGCCGCGCGCCCAGAATTGCGAAGAGTCGCCGGTTTGCTGGTTGGCCCAGCGCTCCTGCTTCGACGCGTCCCAGCCGTGATAGAGCAGGCCGGTCTTGGGGTCGCGCGCGTGCTCGTCCATCAGGACGAATTGATGCGCGATGTCGGCGAATTCCTCAGGATGATGCGAGAGGGCCGCGTATTGCGCGCGGAAAGGCTCGGCCATGTAGAGGCCGTCGAGCCACATCTGGTTGGGATAGCGCTGCTTGTGCCAGTAGCCTCCCTCCGCGTTGCGAGGTTGCTGGGCGAGCTGGTTCCAGAGAAAGGTTGCGGCGTTCAGGTAGCGCTTGTCGAGCGTGACGCCGTAGAGAAAGAGAAGCTGGCGTCCGAGGAGGATGTTGTCGAGCTGATGCTCCTCAGGCTTAAGCGTGGGGATGGAACCGTCAGGTGCGAGGAGCGCATCGACCGAAGCTTTGATGTAGTTGAAGTAGCGGGGATCGACGGTGGAGAGCCAGGCGGCGTCCATACCGTCGAGGAGGGTGCCGAGATCGTAGTTCCAGGTGGGTGTGAGCGAGAGGCGGCCGTCGGGCCAGCGGGCGATGGCGGCGTCGGCGGCGCGTTGCGACCAGGGGGCGTTGGCGGCGCGGCCGGCCGCGGGCACGCCGAGAGTTGCGGCAAGAGCCAGAACGACGAAGCCGCGATTCGGTTTCATGTGAGTTTCTCAATGCGCCTTCGCGCCGAAGCCACTATACGCAGAGCGGTGCGGTGACGACAAATTTCGCTTCGATGGGAATGCGGTCAATAAAAGGGCGCTGCCGGAGGACCGGCAGCACCTTATGTGGGAAAGCGGGTTGAAGATGATCAAGCGGTGGTTTTAGAAGTTGATGTGGCCGGCAAACTGCCACTGGCGCGGGTTGTTGGTCTGGCTTGAGACCGTGCCAAATGGAGCCGGACTGTTGGTGCCCGTAATGCTTTCGCCGAGGGTGCCGCTGCCGGCGTTGGTATCGCTCGACGTACTGCCGAACCAGACGTGATTGACGGCGTTGAAGACGTTGGCCTCAAACACAAACTGCACCCGCTCGTCCTTGGTCAACGGGAAGGTGCGGCGCAAGCTGCCGTCAATGTCGTAGTTGCTGGCACCGCGGAGGCCGAAGGGCGCCGTGCGTGCAACGTCGCCGAGGACATACTCATCGGAGAGAGATCCGGTTTGCACGAAAGCAGAGGAGTTGACGTATTGGATGGTTGCAAGATTGGCTGCGGTGGCGCCATGGCCCCATTTCCCGTTGGGCATGATGGAGCCCGAGAAGCTGGTGTTGGCGGCGGGCATGCAAGTGCCCTGGCCAACCACGCCTGAACAGGTGCTGCTGGTGATCACCAGCGGATTGCCCGAGATGAAGGTGAAGACATCGGAGAGCCTCCATCCGCCCGCCACTGCCCGCACAATCATGTTGTCGCCGCCGATATGGCCTTTGCCAAAGGGCAGGTCATAGGTGCTGGTGCCGGAGATGTTCTGCGGGATATCAAAGACGCTGAGTGAGCGGTCGATGCGATCGAGCGGCACCGCCGCCGAGGGGTGATTAGCCAGTGCGCCGGCTGGGATGGCATAGCCGGTGCGGAAGGTGCCGGCGTCGTCGAAACTCTTGCTGAACGTGTAGTTCAACATAAAGCCGAGGCCGTGGTTGGGCCGGCCCACGATGGAGACTTGCAAAGCGTTGTAATCGGAGTTGCTCACCGCTCCGAAGACATCGGAGACGCCGTTGTACTGCGGGTACGGCTTCAGGGCCTGCCCGACCGTATTGTTAAACGTCGTGTAGGGCAAGGAGCCGGAAGGCATGTTGGAGGCGGTGGCGGTAGCGCCCAGCGTATTGCCCAGAGTCAGGTAGCTGGGGTTGACCTGATTGTTATACAGGCCGCGTGCGCCGCTGGCGTAGAGGAAGTGTCCCTCGTTGCCGACGTAGCTAACCGTGGCCGTGATGGAGTTGGTGAGCAAGCGCTGGAAGCCGAACGACCAGCTTGGAAACTGGGGCGCACGGGCTGCGTAGTGCTTGTCGATATACCCCAGGGTGGTGGAAAGTTTATCCGGCACGGTAGCTGCGGTGGAGTAATAAGTTCCATAACCAGGATCGAAGATGGGCGGCGTAACGGGGGCATAGCCGGTGCCCCCGAAGGTGACGCTGGTGGGGTCGTCGGTGTAGCCGTTCACGGTGGTGGGTCCGGTGAAGTAGGAGCTGCCGTTCAGATAGAACGCCGGAAGCGCATCGGCCGGGCTGGAGGGTCCGGGCGCGTACGCGTAGCCCAGTTCCAGCGTGGTGGTGGGCTGCGAGTTGGAGCTGCCGCCCACTCCGCCGCCATGCGTGTAATACACGCCGTACGAGGCGCGAATGACAGTTTTGTTGTCGAGCGCGTAGGCGACTCCGAGGCGAGGCTCGGCTTGGCCGAAATACGTGGGCACAGGGGTTGCGCAATTACAACCGTTGTTGAACTTTCCCGCGAACTCCAGGGTGCCGGGAGAGCCTGTGATGGGATTGATTCCGGCGGGATTCAGGAAGCTCCAACGGTCCTCGGCCTCGCGGAACGACGGCATCACATCCCAGCGCACGCCCAGGTTCAAGGTGAGCTTGGTGTTCATCTTGTAGTCGTCATTCACATACAAGGCGAAAGGACGGAAGCGTGAGCCGGTTTCCTGCGCTGCGTAGGAGGTGTAGCTGGCAGAGTCAACGGCGCCCAGCAGGAAGCTGGCAAACGACAGCCCGGTGCCGGAGGTGATGGAAGTCTTGTTATTCAGCTGCCCGGTCTCGTTGGTCGAGTACTTCAGGGTGACAGGGCTGGAGCCGCCGAAGGAGTAGATGTAGTTGTATTCAAGCCATTGCAACTGGCCGCCAAACGACACCGAATGCTTGCCGCGGACCCATTGCAGGTTGTCCACCAGGTTCAGGCTGTCGGTATTGCCCTGATAGCCGTTCTGCGTTCCCCACTGTGAGGGCGCGTCGGTGCCGCTGAACGATTCCTCAGGAAAACTGAGGGCCGCCTGGCCGGCGGCGGGCAGTCCTTTGATGCCCAAAGTGGTTGCCTCCCAGGCGGTCACGCCCTGGGTAGGATCGAAATCGGGCGAGTGATATTGCGAAGCGCCGTACTTGAACTGGTTTACGAAATTCTGCGTGATCAAGTAGGTGTCTTCAAAGATTCCGACATGCGTGATGGGCCGGTAATACTTTGAATCGCGATAAGGGAAGGGGCCCACGTTGGTGGTCTGGCTTGAGGGGCCCACCAGGCCCTGGCGTCCCGTTGCCAGCAGCAGAGTGACAGAGTTCTTGTTGGTGAGGTGGGCATCGAGGCGCGTGCTGCCTGACCAGTTGCTGAGGCCGTAAGCGTAGGAGCCAAGATAGTTGTTGGTGAGATTGCTGTTGGTGAGCGTAGTGGGGACAAACTGCTCAATGGCCTTGGCGATGGGAGAGATTTCACCCGGCGGGATGACGTTGTTCACGCCGTTGTACACGAATTGCGGGCGCGTGCAACTGCTGCTTGACGAGCAGGTTTGCTGGGTGGGATCGTAAATGTTGATGTTGTTGGCTGCGAAATTGCCGCTCATCTCGAGCGCCGTTGGGTAGGTGTTGTAGTCGGGGTTGGTGATGGTGGCATAACGGTAGCCACTGAAGGCGGCAAACAAGAAGATCTTGTCGCGCCATATCGGTCCGCCGGCATTGACGCCATATTCGTTCATGTGCAGCGGCGGTTTGAAGGGCGCCCCCGTGGCCGCGCTGATGGGAGGAATGAAGCCCCAGGAGTTGAAGACCGTGTTGCGATCGATTTCGTAGACTGTGCCATGAATCTGATTGGTTCCGGACTTGATGGTGAAGTTTTCGACGCCCAGGCCCTGGTATTCAGCGGAATAGGCCGTGGTCTTCAGCTGGAACTGATCGACGGTTTCCACGCCGAAAGCCGGCCAGATGGCGCGGGGATCACCCTGTCCGCCGGCAGCGGTAAAGGGAATGCCTTCGATATACATTTCGGTGGCCGAGGCATTGCCTTCCACTACCATGGCCGCGTCGGTGGCGTTGGCGCTGGTTTCGTTGCCCGAAACACCGGGCATGAGCGCGGCGAAGTCCGTAACGCGCCGCTGATCGGGATTGCCAAAAGCACCCATCTCAAGCGGGAGCGACTGATACATGTCGTTTTCCATCAGCCCGCCCAACGTCGCATCGTCTTTTTCCAGAGAGGGCTGGGTGGTGTTCACGGTTACGGTGGTCGTTGCGGCCCCAATCTGCAACGTCAGATCGAGGGCCAGCACCTGCATGCCGTCAACGTGGATGTTGGTGCGCACCAGCTTTTCAAAACCCTCAGCGGAGACGGTTACTCTGTAGTCGCCCACGTCGAGAGGCGACAGGCTGTAGAGGCCGCTTCCGGTGCTGGTGCGGACGGTGACGACTCCGGTGGCCAGGTTTTGGGCTTCAATTCTCGCGCCGCCGATTACGGCTCCGGAAGGATCGGCAATGGTTCCCTCAATGGTGCCCGTTCCGGCCAACTGCGCGCGAGCCGCGAGGGGCGCGAGTATGACTGCAAGCAGCAGCGTAAGGCAACTGAAAGCGGTGAAAAGCAGAAAGGTGCGATGGCTGGAGTGTTTATCCCGGCTGGACGCAAAAATGCTCCGAACTGCGACTGGTTCCATGGTTCCTGCCTCCAAAATGGGTTCTGCGACTGCTCCGCACCTCAGCCGTATCCGGCTTGCTGCGGTGTTTTCGTGTAGTGGTCCGACCGCGGCGAGGAGCGGAAACAGTGTATAGAGCGGGCACGCACGTGTCAAACGCACTGTCTCAAAGCTTTGATTTCTTTGGTCGCCCGAACTGACCCGCTGGCCAAATGCAGAGCGACGAAGTCGGACGCCCGCTGAGCAGGTCAGACCTTTGGCTCTGGCTGTTTGCTCCAGTCGCAAGAAAACGAAAAGGATAGAGTGGGCACTCGAGGGTTAGGCGGCCGGTGCAGCGGAGACTCGCCTGGCTTTGGATAAGGGCGGCGAACCACGGCGCTCGGTGGGACGTTCCATGCCCTGCGCCACCTGCGCCATGCGCAGATGCTGCTCCATCAGGTTATGGGCTTCCTTGGCGTTGTGGGCGCGGATGGCGCGGTAGATTTTGCGATGCATCTCGGCAGATTCGCGCAGGTCGGTGGAGCGTTCCACGGTTTTGCGGCGGCTGTCGTAAAGCGCCGATGTAATGGTCTCGATGATGGCCGCCAGGATGGGATTGCCCGAGGCCTGGGAAATCACGCGATGGAAGGTGAGGTCGTGAATGAGATAGTCGGGCGGATTATTCATGGCGGCGAACATCTCCGCCACTTCCTCGGCCAGCGCCGTGTGGTGCTCGGCCTTGCCGCGGTCGGCGGCCAGGGCGGCCAGGTGACTCTCGAGGATGATACGAGCCTCAAACATCTGCCAGGACTGGAAACCGTGGAGGGCGCCGATCAGGCTCAATGAGGCTTTGCCGAATTCGGGAGGGCCGTCGGCGACAAAGGTTCCCACGCCGTGCCGGATCTTCATCACGCCCATGGCCGCCAGGTAGCCAATCCCGGTGCGAAGGCTGGCGCGGCTGATTTTGAGCGAGCGCGCGAACTCGCGTTCAGGAGGGATTTTGTCGCCCGGTTGCAAGGTTCCATTTTCGATCATGGAACGGATGTGGTTAACCACCTGCATGGTGCGATGGGTATTTGGATCGTCTTGCCTGACGCGCGCCATAGGATCGGGACCCTCTTTCGATCCTTAAAAATCAGGATCAAAGCGAGATTATCACTGAAAAGCGGGTTTGAATTGAAAAACTTGGACCAGTTGAGAGAAAGCAGCGAAACACCGACGGCGCACAGCAAGGAAGTGTATACTTCTGGTCCGACCTCTTTGCCTGCTTTCG
>JASHYS010000207.1 GCA_030042915.1 Acidobacteriaceae bacterium | reverse complement strand
TAAAGTTTCCACCACCACCAGCAATTTCATGATCGGCGTGACCGCCGCGGCCAGCGCCGGCCTCTATCTGAAGCACGGATACATCAATCCGCATGTGGCCATGCCGGTGATGCTCGGCGTTCTTGCCGGGGCCTTGCTGGGAGCCAAAGTGCTCATCCATGCGCGCGTCAAAACGCTCCGACTCGTTTTCGGCATCGTGATTCTGGCGCTGGCGATTGAGATGATCGTGAACGGCATCACAGGAAAGGTTTAGCCAATGGACGATCGCCGGCTCGAAACCATCATTGGAAAGCTTTTGCGAACCGGAGTTCTGCTGGCTGCAGCCACGGTGCTGGCCGGCGGCGTGCTTTACCTGGTGCGGCAAAGCGGCGATCGCGTCAACTATCACAACTTCGTGGGGGTTTCGCCGGAAGCGCACCCGCTTGCCGGCATCGCGCCTGCGGCGGCCCACGGCGACAGCGCAGCCATTATGCAGATCGGATTACTGCTGCTTATTCTCACACCGGTCGCGCGTGTGGCCGTTGCTATGGTGGGATTTCTTCTCGAGCGCGATCGCTTGTATTTCGTTGTGAGTTTGATTGTCCTGGTGATTCTCGTGTTCAGCCTGTTCCGCGCAACATGACACGTGGCGCGGGAGCGGCATTTTTTGCAGTCTGGCTCGGGTTTCGGTGCGGTTAGGCCACCGCACCGGGTGCGGTCTGCTGCGCTTCGGCTTCCATCTTGTTGCCCATTTCGGCTGCCGCGCGCGCCAGCACGCGGTGATGAATGGTGAACAGAGCCAGCTCCAAGCGATCGCTCACGCCGGTCTTGTCATAGATGGAGCGCAGATAATTCTTGATCACCTGCTCGGTGGTCTTCAGGCGCAGGGCGATCTCGCGGTTCTTGCAGCCCTGCACAATCAGAGCCACGATGCGCATTTCCTTGGGCGTGAGGCGGTCGCGCACGCGCGCGCCCACCATGTCTTCCTCAGGCACCTCGGGCTGCACGGCCTGCGTAGGAACCCAGGTTTCGCCGGCCGCCACGCGGCGCACGCACTCTACCAGTGACGGACCGGTCACGCTGCGGAACACCACGCCGCGAAAACCCTGCTGCAGATAGCTGGCGGCGTTTTCGTTGTTCTCGGCCACCACGATGCCGCGGCTGCCCGTCGTCTCAAGCAACATGGCCAGCCGCCCAAATTCCGGCTGCAGTGACGCTGCAAACAGCACGATGGAACCGGGAAAGGTGGTAATGGCGTGATACATGCGCTCAAGATCGGTGCACTGCGCGATGATGCGCAAATCCTCGTCCATGGCCAGCACCTTGGCGGTGCCGGCTCTGAAGATCGCTTGCGAATCGGCCAGGATGATCTTGTTCATGGTCTATACTCAGTCGGTTTAAATTCTCTCCGCCGGTTGGCTGCGGCCCCGTGCATATCGCTGCCGCAACTGGAGGTTTTCCCTGCGGCGCCCGCTGTCTGCTCTTCGTTCTTATCGGCAAATCGGCCGCAAGGCTCGGGTATGTCTGCAATTGCTACATTGCCATCCTTTTACCCCGCCTCATCCCAAATCCGGCTGGCCCCTATGGTGCTATGTGAGAGATTACAGCTTGCCGGGTTATAAAAGTACAAAAACCTATGGCTGGGGTTGCGTAAGCCATTAACTAAGATGGAACGGGTAGGTTCTACACTCATTATATGGCGAGACCGATCCTGCTGGCCATAGACGATGACCCGAGCGTGCTGGAGGCCGTGATTCAGGACCTGCGGCGCCAGTACGGCAACACCTACCGCGTCATGCGTGCCGCCAGCGGCCAGGCCGCGCTCGATATCCTCGCCCAGCTCAAGTCGCGCAACGAGCCGGTCGCCCTGCTCATCAGTGATCAGCGCATGCCGGGGATGACCGGCGTGGAGATGCTGGAGCGGGCCCGGTCTATCTATCCCGATGCGCGCCGCGTGCTGCTGACCGCCTACGCTGACACCGGCGACGCCATTCGCGCCATTAACGCGGCCCGCATCCACTACTACCTGAGCAAACCGTGGGACCCGCCCGAGGAGAAGCTCTACCCGGTGGTCTCTGACCTTCTGGATGACTGGCAAGCCGGCTTCAAGCCGGCCTTCGAAGGCGTCCGCGTTATCGGCCATCGATGGTCGCTCGACGACTTCCGCGTGCGCAATTTCCTCTCGCGCAACCACGTTCCCTACCGCTGGCTCGACGCCGCCGCCGGCCCTGAAGCATCGAAGCTGCTCGAAGAGCACAATCTCACTTCCGACCGCTTGCCGGTGGTCCTTTTCGCCGACGGCACGTTCCTTGTGAATCCGGACTTTGAGTCGCTGGCCGCGCGCATCGGCCTCAGCATTCAAGCCACCCAGGACTTTTACGACCTGATCGTTGTCGGGGCCGGTCCGGCGGGCCTGGCCGCCGCTGTTTACGGCGCCAGCGAGGGTCTGCGCACGCTGGTCATCGAGCCTTTGGCCCCCGGCGGCCAGGCCGGCTCAAGCTCCCGCATTGAAAACTACCTGGGCTTTCCCTCCGGTGTAACGGGGGCTGAGTTGGGCCGCCGCGCGCACGTTCAGGCCACGCGCTTCGGCGCCGAGTTTGTGACCCAGCGCGCCAAGGGCATGCGGGT
>JASHYS010000206.1 GCA_030042915.1 Acidobacteriaceae bacterium | reverse complement strand
TCGGCAGATACGTCATGCGGCAAAGCTGGCAAAGTTCCGAATCGCGGTAATCTGACCAGATCGCACTAAAGCACGGTATGCTATATGGCCTTTAGCCACGTTCACCATTGCGCGACGCCTCCGTCCTCATAGCGGCAAGGCGCCTGTGTGCCGCGCGGTGCGCCCAATACGAATCGCAATTCCGGTAGAAAGTCGGCGATCGGTTTCCGAGACGATCGGCATCCGCTCCCTAGGGTTTGCTCTCGTCAGGATGGCGAAGAGCATGGATCGTGACGAGATGGGAGCCGAGGACCTGGTAGCCCTTCTTCACATCTACATGAACCAGCGCCTGGAACGAATCAGTCAAGTGCGATTGTGTCGTGGCAGGGTTGTGGGAAAGCGCATTGTTCAGTTCATCCACACCGGCTTTTGAAGTGACCAGTAGGGCTGCGCCCTCAGTACCCGTTGTGTCGATGCCGCCCAGGATCGCGATTTGATGTTCCGGGGTGACGCTTGGCTGGAAAGATACTAACGCGTAATCCTCTTTCAGGACGTGAGTGATCGGGTCGCGTACGGTCGCGTACCTGGTTTGCTCTCCCGCTCTTGGATGCCCATTCACAATCTCATTGGACCAGGGATCACGGCTCGACGCAGGTCCTTCAAACAGAAAATCCCCCGTTGGGACCAATTGCGCGACGGCGAGATTTTCAGCGGACGATCCAAGCAGGATCACATTGTGCTGCTTCAAGTCGTCAGTGCTGATATCGTAGCTTGATTCGACCAGAGGAGTTGCACCCTCGCGTGCCAGCTGGCTGATTAGCATGGCCATGGCGCGCAAGTCGCCCGTTCCGGTATAGCCGTTGTCGTAAAAAAGCAGGCCCGCGTTGGCTACAAGGCCAGGACTTGCAGCGAACTGCCGCGCCAGGTGCAAATCGACAGAAGCGCCTCGATTATCAGAGGCCCCGTGCCGAAACCGGAAGAGATCTCCTGATCCGTCGATCAGAAACATCGCGTCTGCGTAGGCGATGATGGGCGAGTGATCCTCCTTGAGGAACGGAGCCCAAAACGCCCCGACAGGATCATCGGAAGCAGCCTGCGATGTTAGCGCGTTCTGAACATCTTGTTGTGTGGATATGGAAGCCGTGGAAAAGTGACCGGCGAAGAACCCAATAACTCCCATGGCAAGACCGATCGAGATGATTGCAGCCAGGGCTGATGCACGCCCCCTCTGGATCCATGGCGGCTTTTGTGGGCCGGGATGCTCAACCTCCAACGTTGGAGAGCTGATACCTGACCTGTTGTCCGCGTTTTCAATGGGCGTTGGCAATTCGCCCGCTTGGCTTCCTGAAGTTGCGGTCAGCCCGTCACTCAATTTGGATCTGGTCCCTCGGTCTGGATCGGAAGATTCGCCCGTGGTGTGCATCGTGAAAATGGCCCTGTAAGAGCCTGGAGGGATTTCGATTCTTATTTCTTCATTCACGCCCTCGCCCTGCATGTAATGCTGAGCCAGGCGCTTGCGGATCTCAGCTGCCCTTGCTCTGACGATCGGGTCATTACCGGAGTCGTAGTTCGATGGGCGTCCAAAGACACTGATCCCAATCACGCGCTCCCGAAGCATCTCATTTTCTTGACTGAGTGAGTGCTCCACGATGTAACGCAGCAATGACTGGCACTGGGCACTCGATCGAAACGAGCTCCCTGTCAGGACCCTCTCGAGCGCTTGCTCAATCTCACTCTTTCGCGCTTCGAGCCCGGTCTGCTGAGCTGTTGTGTTCACGCCACGCTTTATATACCCTTCGCGCGCGGTTGTCCAGCTTCTTTAGGGGGTACAGTACCCCTCGAAATCCCGGCAGTTGCACGGAATAATCGAATCGCTAATCCATTTCCCCTGAAAGAGATGCAGATGATTTCGGCCGGGAGCACCGTAATTCACCTTGTGGCCGCGGATTGGATCGGTGTCTAATCCGCACGAGATTGGGCGAAGCGTTCCCGTTAGCGTTTACGAGAACGCATTCGATGGAGGAGAAGATCATGACGATTTTGGAGACCGCTCAACACTTGAGGTTCGGCACTTTCCAAAGGACAGTGCTGGCGTTGGTCGTTTGTATATGGGCATTGTCAGGAGTGCCGCGGGCATTCGGCCAGACGGCCAATGGATCCGTCTCGGGACACGTAATCGATCCCAAGGGCGCAATGGTCCCAGGAGCCGCCGTCACCTTGATCGAAATCGAAACCAACGTTGAGATGACGACCACTTCGAACGGGGAAGGGCTGTATACGTTCGCCTCAGTCAAGCCAGGCAACTACAGAATGACGGTAGCTGCACCGGGCTTCAATACAGTTACGATTTCTGGCCTCACTGTTGCCGTTCAGGGAAGTCTGTCCCGGGATGTTGCCCTCAAGATTGGAGCCGAGGCCCAGGTTGTGACCGTGACAGCCGAAGAAGCGGATGAAATGGTCGAGCAAACCAGCTCCGAACTCGGGACCGAGATCGGACAGGCAGAGATTCACGATCTGCCTTTGAACGGCCGGAACTTTACGGAGCTTTTGACTTTGACTCCGGGCGCGTCGCCCATCATGACCTCGCAAGCAGCGGGGAATGGAATCGCAGTCAACGATCAAGGCGTGCTCGGCGTTCCGGGCACGGAGTTTTCATTACCTTCGATGCAGGGACAAATCACTCGCGAGAACCTGTTCCTTCTCGATGGAGTCGTCAATACGGACTTCACCAATGGCGTCTACGTTGTCCCGCCTATTATCGATGACTTGCAGGAATTCAAAGTGCAGTCGCACGACGACAAGGCAGAATTTGGCAGCGTCCTCGGCGGCGTTGTGAATGTTGTCACCAAGAGCGGAACGAATCAGTTGCACGGCGCGGCCTGGGAGTTCGTCCGGAATAACATCTTTGATGCGCGAGACTCATTTCTGGATGAGTACACCGCTTCACCCTCGCCCTACAGGCAGAATCAATTCGGGGCCACCATTGGCGGACCCGTGTGGCTGCCCCACATCTACAACGGCCGTAACCGAACCTTCTTTGAATTTGGTTATGAGGGATGGAGATTTACGCAATCGAATGAGATTCTCTACAACCTTCCCACGACCGCGGAACTTGGCGGCGACTTCTCACATTCGCTTCTCGATCAGAGCATTTTCGATCCCGCGACAACTGTGGCGACCTCGAACGGCTATTCGCGTCAGCAATTCTCATACAACGGCGAACTGAACGTTATCCCTCCGGGCCGGATCGACCAGAACATGGTTAATTTTCTCAAGACCTACGACACCGGACTGCCTTTGACCGGCAATCCAAACTTCAACGCCTATGAACATAATCCACATATCGACAATGCGGATCACTATACAGCCCGTATCGACGAACAACTAGGAAGTAAAGATCTGCTTTTTTTCCGCTACGACCAGTTGAACGTAACTGATGTTTCTCCGAAGTCTCTGAGCCAGACAAGCACAGATTCAGTGCCGGCCAAGAACCTGGCCGCGGGCTGGACACACACCTTCACGCCCAATCTTCTTTTCGATTTCCGGTTTGGAATTGCGACACGTCCCTTCAGCCGGGCTTCATCGCTCGATAGTCATGGCTTGGCAACACTGCAGGGGCTCGGCTTTTCAAGCTCAGGCGGAACTGTAATTGGCTTGCAGTCGCCTTACCAGGTGCCGGGCATTGCAGAGGGCTTTGGCAGCCAGACCGGCAACACAATCTCCAACCCAGTCATCAGTTATTCGCCCACGCTGACCTGGGTTCACGGCAAGCACGAACTCATGTTCGGCGTGCAATATATTCGGCAAGGCAACGATTCCGACAGTCCCCCGTATGGAGACTACGCGTTTACGAACACACAAACGGATGATCCAACCAATGTGGGCACCACTGGAAATTCCCTGGCGTCGATGCTGCTCGGGCTGCCTTCAGCGAACGATAACACCGGGCCGATCGCGCTCGGCAATCGCGTATCCTCCTACGGGATCTTTGCCCAAGATGTATGGACCGTCAGTCCGCGTGTCACGGTCACGTACGGGCTTCGCCTCGACCATCGGCGGCCGTTTGATCCAAAAGCAGGAACCTTCGTCTCCGGCCCGAATACCGATGGTGTTTACTGGATTGGCATGAATTCGCTGCCCGGAGCATGTGCAGTGACAAAGGCGGCACCCTGCATTCCTTCGGCAACTGGTGCGCTATCGGGAATCGATGGTGGTGTTGCTCCCATCGATCCAACGACCGGCGCCACCTACTACGACCCGGCGGCTCCGCCCATTCAGTTGTCGCCCTATGGGACTGCGTGGGGAGCAGAAGACAACTGGGAAAATTGGGGACCGCGCATCGGGATTGCGTGGCGGCTCAATGCGAAGACAACGGTGCGTGGCGGATACGGCTTTGTCTACGACGACACCATGGGGATGGAGCAGGACTGGAAGGGAAATGCGGGGAACTGGCCGAGCCAGAGCGCCGTGGTTTCGAGCATCGCCATGAATCAGACCGGGAGCCCGCTTGCGACCATTGAATCCACATTCGGTCAGGTGGGTAGCGTCCTGCCTTCTGCCGATCCCTGGAGCCTTGGAAACTGGTACATGGACCCCCATATCCGCGATCCGCGATCGCAGCAGTTCAATCTAACTGTGGAACGGGAATTGGGAGCCAAGACGGCGCTCACCGCCGAATATGTTGGCGGACTCGACGACCGGCTCGGAATCACCGGGCTTTGGAACACTGCTGTAACTCCGGGTCTTGGAACTGCGGCGCAAGTCAGGGCTCTAACTCCTTTTCCGTGGTACAACACGTCGGCCTTCTACAGCACAAGCAACGGAACATCGAACTACAACGGACTTGAGGTCAAGCTGGATCGAAAGTTCTCTAACGGTCTGCAATACCTGGCGTCCTATACGTGGTCCAAAGCGATCGGCATTGGCGGAAGCGGACTATTCGACGTCGAAAACGGACCAGGCAGCGGCGCATTCTCAATATGGCAAAACTACTACGATCTCAAAGCGTCAAAAGGTGTTCTGGCGTTTAGTGTCCCGCAGTTCTTCACGATCGCCGGAGAGTACGCCATACCTGTCGGGGTAGGTCAACGATACCTGAACCACGGCGCAGCTGCTTACATTCTCGGCAACTGGCAGGCGAACACCACCGTACAGATTCGTTCGGGCCAGCCGTATAATCTGTCAATCAATGGCGACATCGCGAATATTGAAGCTCCCGCCGGTGACAGCTGGTTCTCGTACATGAGGCCGAACGTGGTCGGCGGCCTGAAGTCGGCGCACCCGACAAAGAGTGAGGCATTCAATACGGGTGCAGCCGTGTCACCGGCAACGGGGAGTTACGGAAACGCCGGGACAAATCCGCTTCTCTCCATGCACGTTGTCAATACCGACATGTCTCTGTTCAAGAGCTTTCCTATTCACGATCAGCTGGGCCTCACCTTCCGGGCTGAAGCATTCAATGTGTTCAATATTCAGAATTACGGCGTTCCGGATAACGACATCTCCGATCCCACGGTGGGAGTAATTACTTCAAACGTTACTACGCCCAGGGAAATTCAGCTCGCGCTTCACCTCAGCTTTTGAAGCAGAGCATCCCGATCAGACCGATTCGAGGGCGGAATGGCTAAGCTTCGCATTCCGCCCTTTTTGACGAGCCGAAGCTTGACCGTACTCTTCGATTTTTGCTGGGAACAGCAGGAGCAAATGAATCGTCGCGCGGTAGTCAGAATGAAAGACATTGCAGACGATCTCGGTATCTCGATCGTCACCGTCTCTCGGGCGTTTCGCGATTTTCCCGACATTGCCGTGGAAACGAAAGCGCGGGTCCTCAAGCGAGCTCGGGAACTGAATTACCGCCCCAACCTGCTGGCAAGCAGCCTGGTCACCGGGCGCAGCTTACTTGTTGGGCTCATCGTTCCTGACCTGATTCATCCGTTCTTTTCAGAAGTCGCGAAGAGCTTATCGGCAGCGCTGCGCAAGGCGAATTATTTTGTCATCATTTCTTCGTCGGAAAACGATCCCCAACTGGAGCGCGACGAAATCGACCATATGCTCGCTCATCATCTCGATTGCTTTGTCGTGGCTTCTTGCCAGAGAGAGACAGATAGCTTGAAGCAGATCATTGACTCCGGAGTTCCGCTGGTTCTTCTGGATCGAAGTTTCGAGAATTTTCTCTGCAACTTCGTTGGCGTAAACGACTATCGAGTTGGACAGCTTGCCACGGAACATCTCTTCGCGCAGGGATTCAAACGCATTGCACATATTCGCGGCCCAGTGACCGAGATTGGAAATCGAAGAGCTCGGGGATATTGGGACACCATTCGCCGAAACGATCTGGCAATGCGTCAGGATTTTGTAGTCTTTATCGACGAAAGCTGCGATTCCGATGGCGAGGTTCTGGGCAGGAAAGCAATGGACCGGATTCTGAATCTTGATCCCCGGCCTGACGCTGTGTTCTGCTACAACGACACAGTCGCCATTGGAGCCATGGAGAGAGCATTTCAGGCGGGCCTGCGCATCCCAACCGACATCGCATTCCTGGGATGCGGAAACTTCCATTACAGCAGTAAACTGCGCGTTCCTTTGTCGAGCATCGATCAGAAGGCGCGAGAGCTGGGCGAACGTGCCGCGAAGATGGTCAGCTCCATCCTGGCTAAACCATTAGACACTCGATTTCGATCGGTAGTTCTTGAACCCGAATTGGTTATCAGGGAGTCCTCGCGGGTACACTAGCGATTTCGCAGCTCCCATTTCAGAAAGCGGGCCGTGATGATTACTCGACGTACTGCGATGCAGCTGCTGGCCGGAGTCCCCGCAATGGTCTGGGGCCGGAACGCTGCAAGTTCCCCAGGCATTGCAACGCTGCCAACGGAGTTGCCGCCTGAGGACACTCTTGCGCCTGCGACGGGCAGAGCAGTTGTGCCGTCAAGCGCTCCCGGGCTGCCCACACTGGAGGAGTTGGGAACCAGCTGGCTCGATTGCGACCTGCTTGCGCAGATGCCTTCGCTGCATAACTTTCATGACATGGCGGCCTGCGCGCCCGATCTCGTTGGCGTGAATTTCCTGCCTGACGGGCAACTCTACGGCGACGGATCGAGCCCGCGCTGGCTGATCTACAATTCGCTTCCGCTGTGCGGGATGACCATCGATGGCCGGCCTTGCGACAGCACCAGCTGCCGGTGGTTTGCCTACCAGGCCGTACGCCGCGCACAGGCGGGCAATCTTGAGGTCATCACCACAAACAGGCTGGTCATAGAAGACTCGGTGGTCCTGTGGCGGGTGAAGTTCACGAATCATGGCGCGGCGCCCAAAACCTTTCACGTCGCGATAACGGCAGACATCGGCTGGAAACCGGTAAACCAGGAGATCATCGGTCCGACTGAGATTCGCGCCAGATCAGACGAATGGAAGAAGGACGCGGTTTATTCGTTTTTCGATCTTCCGCAAGACAGAGTGGACGGCCAGTTCGCGGAGTGGCCGGTGCATCTTGCACCGGGTGAGAGCCGCGAAATTCGTTTCTTGATGCACGTGGAGGAACCCGACAGGCGCGGACGCACAGGTCTCACAAGCGAGTGGTTTGAGACGCAGTGGGCCCGCACTAAAGCGGTGTGGGAGGAGCGCTGGAAGAGCGCCTTTACGCCAGGCAACAGATTCTTTTCAGGCAATGCTCCGCTGCTGGTTACAGACGATGCAGCAATCCGCGAAATCTATTACCGCAGCGTGCTCACGCTGCTGGTGCTGCTCAGAACCAACCTGTGGAGCAATCGCACCTTCATCACCAGCGGTGAGCGCGCTAAGGGAGTGGTCTACTACTGGGATACCTCGCTGTTCTCGACCATCTTCGCCTTGCTCGAACCGAGGCAGATGAAGGAGCAAATCAAGCTATTCCTTGAACAGGATCCGCACGAGAGCGATGTAATCGTCTTCACGACCGAGCGGCCTCCTTCACCTGAAAACCTGCATGTTCCCGCGGGTTGGGATCTGCGCGGTTATGCGGCCAACGATCTTTCCATCTTCCGGCTCACCTGGTCGTACCTGGTCGTTACGCAGGACAAGGAATTCCTCCGCGAAAAGATCGCCGACCAGAGTGTGCTCGAGCGCCTGCGCGTTCTGGCCACCGACTGGAAGAAGCTGCGGCTGAATCCCAATGACCAGCTTGCCGATTATGGCGGCGCGCTCAACTTGCTGGAGTGTGTGCCCACTTACATCAACAAGGTTCCCTCATTCAATTCCGCGAATGTGTGGATGATGCGCGAGCTTGCAGACATTCTTGAAGAGAACGGCGATGACGACGAGGCTCGGCAGTTGCGCGTTGAAGCCGACACCATGCTAAAGGCAGTGATGACCCTTTACGAGCCAGGAAAGGGGGTGTGGGCGAGCCTGCATCGCGACGGCGCCCGCGTGGAGATGCGCCATTGCTACGACTTCGCCACTGTGGGCCGCTTCCTGGCTGCGGACCTGCCTGCCAACGTTGGCTGTGAAATGGTGGACTTTGTTCGACGAGAACTACTGATGGAAAAGTGGATGCGCGCGCAATCGCAACTCGACGTGGCAGCGGCGAACTCCGACCGCCCGGACCATGGTCCAATGGGCGCCTACGACGCGTGGCCTGCCGTGACGGTTGACGCCATGTGCCGCCTGGGCTATTGGAATGCCGCGGTTGCTTTTCTGCGGCGAACACAGGCTGCCGTCTATGAGGGCGTGTACGCGCAGGCGCATGAGTTCTATGGAACAAAACGGCGGGACCGCGATGCGCCGGTCCGCATCGCACAGCGTCAGAGCTGCATGCGCGAATGTACAGGTGGCGGAGCCTTCGCAGAAACCGTTGTTTGCACACTCTTCGGCTATCTGCCCAAACTCGGCGGCCCACCCCAGCTGCTGAATCCCGGCACGCCCAGAGGTCTCTCAGCGGAACTGCATCACGTTCGCCATGGAGTGCAGAGTTTTACCATCCAATCCGGCAATACCGGCTTGACTTTGCGAACAGAAACCTAGCATCTGAACATTGAAAAGTGTTGCGAACCGCAAACGTGACTTTCCGTGGTTAATAGGACGTCGAGCAGATACAAACATGCTTCATGAATGCCAAATCGAGCCACTCGCTAACGCAAGTCAGCATGCAGGTCGCCAAGGCTCCATGATGCTTGGGGCCAGCAACTTGCCCTAGAACACTTGGATCCCGGCAAGTTGACGTAAAACGGCCGACGCGGCCTATTGGTTCCAGGATAGGCAGGCGGCTGCGGCACAAGGACGCGACGGCGACTTTACGGCTAGGCGGATCGCGGAATCCCGGCCCGTTTTCAGGATCTATCGTGAAAGCAGGCCAAAGTTTTCGTCTGAAGTGTTTACTGCTACATAATTTCCGAGTGAGGGACAATCTGCCTAGTAAGGCGATCACCAGCGAAAGAGATCCGGATCGCCGACCCATCCGTTGCGCTTTACAAATGCAAGATTGGCTGGAAAAATGGACGAATTCCATGCTCATGTTACTCCCTGTTCCAAATACTCTGGGCAGATCGAGTGATACCTTCTTTTAAGAGGTAATTTTCATGAAGCCACTCCGGTTTGTCGCAGTTAACGGCATTCTCATGTCGTGCTCCCTATTGGGCGCCATTGCGCAGGACACGACGACAAAGGCGAGTCCCTCCAGGCAAATCACGATCATTCGCGCCGCACATTTGATTGATGTGCGCGATGGGAGAGTGCTCGACAACCAGGCAGTAGTGGTGGAAGGCGACCTCATCCGCCAGGTAGGAGCCGCTGCCAGCATCCCGCCAGAACTAAGCCGCGACGTCAAAGTCATTGATCTGGGGAACGCAACTTTGTTGCCCGGCCTGATCGACTGTCATGACCACATCCTCGGCAATCCCAAGGACGATTCACCCACAAGTGACCTGCGGATGTCTTCCCCAATGGGGGCAATCTGGGGCATTCACAATCTTCAGATCTGGATGGCTCATGGATTCACTACCATCCGAGACGCCGGACAGAGCGATCTTGCCTATGGGCAACTCGCGTTGCGCGATGGAATCAACCAGGGGCTGATTCAGGGACCAAGAATTTTCTCAGCGGGCAACTTTATATCACTGACCGGGGGCCATGGGGATGCTGATTCGCTTGCTCCCGACCAGGCGCTGCCGCGGCGTCCGAATCTGGCCGACAATGTGGACGAGATCGGCGTAGCCGTGCGCCGTGACATCAAGTACGGCGCCGATTGGATCAAGTTGATGGCCACCGGCGGAGTTATGGACACCGCGAGTGACTTCAACGTGCAGGAGCTCAGTGAAGAACAGATGGCCAAGGCCGTGGAGATTGCTCACCGAGCCCATAAGAAAGTCATGGCACATGCCGAAGGCACGGAAGGTATCAAGGCGGCGGTGAGGGCAGGCGTCGACACCATCGAGCACGGTACCATGCTCGACGAGGAGGGCGCAGCCCTAATGGAACAGAAAGGCACTTGGCTGGTGCCAACGCTGTACACGTTCCAGCATGGTGTGGAAGTTGGCGCGTCCCACGGCGCTAGTCCTGAGATGGTTGAGAAAGGCAAACAAATCCTCGCTTATCAACAAACCGGATTTTCGCTCGCGTTGAAACATCATTTGAAAATCGCCTACGGCGTAGACGACGATCCCGATTTCTCCTCAAAGGAGTTTGGCGCTCTTGTTCGCGGCGGCTTGACCCCGCTGGGCGCGATTCAGGCGGCGACCGTGCGGGGTGCGGAGCTTTTGGGCATGTCTGATCGGATTGGCACGCTGGAGCCAGGCAAGTTTGCCGACATCGTAGCTGTCAGCAGCGATCCGCTGGCCAACATTCAATCTATGGAGACTGTAGTCTTTGTGATGAAAGGCGGGACGATCTTCAAAGTGCCCGCTCAAAAGTTGGAATCCGATCAGTGATGTGGGAATTGGGCCAGACAAGGTTCTCTGAACGGGGCTGTCGCTATTGTATGGTTGCGAACTTCAATCTTGGACGGGAGAGCTTGATTTCTCCCGACTAGGTCAGGGCCTTAGTGCGCAAAAACAAGTTTTAATTGGTAAGGGAGCTCCAGTCATTGGTCGGAACCCTATAGGGATCCGGCCTCAGACCTGAAAATCCTGCCAGGAGCTCCGCGGGGTTTTTCCACCTCGATCAGTCGAAAGTAACCACCACTTGGTTACCCGGCCCAACCGGGTCTGGAGCGCCTGTCCAGCCCTAACGGGGGCTGGCGGCGCGGCGCTCAAACAGACGTCTCCGGCTGACGACGAAAAAGGTTTCTCTTCACAAACCCACTCTCCCCCAAGACACCCAACAAGACCCAAGGGCTTAAAGACAAGCCCCAGGCATTGGCTACCCCCAAGGCCTGACCTGCTCCAGCCGGTCCGCCCTGGTCTCGCCCAAGACAGAAGGCCCCCGGCGGATTTTACCCCCACTCGGCCGGCTAGCCAAAGAGGCAGACTGGAAGCCCCCGGCACACCGAGGGCACACCCGGGGGCCGGCTCGCCCCTGCGCGCGCGAATTTTTATGTGCGCTAGCCGAGAAGGGGCCAGGTCCTGGCCGGCTGCGGGGGCCCACTCGATTCCATTTGGAAAGCTTCCCCCAAGAGCCGATCCTGGCGGCCCCGGAGGCCGGCTCGCCCCCGCGCGCGGGTTTTTATATGCGCCGGCCGGAGAGGGACCAGGTGTAGTCGACGCGTTAGGGTGTCCAACGGCGACGGCTCTGTGCACACCCGCTCGCCCAGAGCGGGTGTGTAGTCGGCGATGAGAAACAACATCACTCGACCTAAACGCGTTTCCGGGGGGTCTATTCTTCCCAAGCAACGCAAGCAACTCAGTTGTAGAGACTTCTGGGTTGCCCGGAGCTTTGGCGGTTAGGCCGTTTTACGGCAACTTGCCGAACCCAGGAATCATGGCATTTCGGCGACTTGTATGTGGATTTGTATCCGCAAGCGACTCGCTGATCTACCACTGATCGAGATTGTCCGCTCGGTGAGTCCATTTTTTGTCAACGCATGAGCCCCAAGATCTTTAGGTTCCCAACCCATAAAGATTGCTGGTGCTCCTGTGTCATTCGCAGCCTGAACGCTTCAGCCTTTACGGGCAACGAGATATATACATTGATGGACCCCATGGGCGAACTTGCTGGAGCCGGGCAAAGCCCTGGACGACCACCGAGATTCAGGGACGAACCGTGAATGAGGCCGGAGACTTATCCTTTGGGTTCGATAGATCCCATGAAGGTCTTCAGGTGCTCCTCCCTTTGGGCAAGCGTATCAAAATCTCTATTCGTTCGCTTCTGTGGCACACCCAGGTCATGCCCTGGGGATCGATGCTGAACTACGTCCTCAATTCATGGCCGGTACCCAGTACGATTGATACTTGGTTGTGTGCGGATTTAAATAAGTGATTTTGATTGATTAACTTATGGCATGCAGGTCGCGCTCATAGATTTGGGCTGGCACATGCTCCTTAGGCGGAAGATTTCTGGCTAGCTTTCGCACGTTTCACGTGCCCTTCTTTTTCGAACCCGCAATCTTGTCCCGAATCCTCTGAACCGTCACCTCGCGCCCGAACCGGACCTTTGCTTGCAATTTCAAACTGAAGCACTCCCGCTTTGGTACTGTCCTAATTTACTTAAATTAGGACAGTACCCCCCTTTACACTGCTTGACTTTAGTTTTTTGCAACCATAGACTTGAGTCGAGGTGACGGAGTTCACCTTTAACCGCTGTCCTCCGAATAGGCCGGACAGATGATGACTCCTGACAGGGAATCCTGTTGCGGAGTCATGTCCCGGCAGCGATCCCCGAACAAAACTGAAGGAGCTTGGATCCATGATTAGTCCATGGTTCGTGGCAGCTTTGTCAGTGGGGTCTGCTCTGATCGCGGTGGGGATTCGACGCGTCGGATTTTGCGCCCTGGTGCGATCGGCATCGTTCCCTCGCAATGCCCTGCTTTCCAAACGATCAATACGCAAGTACTGCGCCTGGCGAAACATCGGTCTGCCTAATGAGTCTTGGTGAGCGAGATGGGAAGCCCTGTTTTTTCTGGGTTTCAAAGAATCTTGGTGGCGTTTGATGGATCGCCTCATGCGGAGCACGCTTTGAACGTTGCGTTTTCCATGGCCAGAGATGCGAATGCCAAGCTGCATGTGCTGTCGGTCATCTGGCTGCCGAAGACTGCAGAAAGCGCGGAGCTCCGTGGGGTGCTCGACGATCAGCGTGATCGCTTTGAGCGTTATTTCGATTCAGTGCGGGAGCGCGCCAAGCAGGGGGAGGTCGAACTCGAGACGGAGATTGCTGTCGGAGACCCCGCGGCACTGGTCATTCAAGTGGCCGACAAGCTACAGGCCAGTGTAATCGTGATGGGCAAGAGCGGTCACACTGTATTACATCGATGGGCGCGGGGCTCTAATACAGAGCGAGTTCTCAAGTATTCGCATTGCCCGGTCATGATTGTCCACTGAAGGCAAGAAAGGGGTTGGTCATGAGGATTGTGCATCCATTGAGCGAAAGCGCTGGTCGATGCAAGATTGCAGTTCGGCAACTGTGATTCATCTCTTCATCGGAGTGCTCATGTTTTCATAGCAATCGGCCTTGTGGCCGGGAAAGCGAAATCATCATGTCTGAAATTGCGAAAGTCGATGCGCTTGAAATTCTGGACTCCCGTGGTAATCCCACGCTGGCCGTTACTGCGACGTTGTCGAATGGAGTCACTGCTACGGCGAAGGTGCCGTCTGGGGCATCAACCGGCAAGCGCGAAGCGGTTGAACTTCGTGACGGGGATAAATCCCGCTACGGCGGCAAGGGCGTACTGAAAGCGAAAGGGCATGTGGAGGGCGAAATTCAGAAAGCTATCCGCGGTTTTGATGCCAACGATCAAAAAGGGCTCGACAAGAAGCTATGCGAACTTGACGGCACGCCCAACAAGGGCCGACTCGGAGCCAACGCGATTCTTGGCGTTTCACTGGCTGTAGCCGTTGCCGCGGCTAAGGACCGTGGCCTCCCACTCTACGCAAGCATTGTGGACGAACCGGCCAATCTTCTGCCAACGCCCGGTCTCAATGTGCTAAATGGCGGCAAGCATGCCGACAGCAACGTCGACTTCCAGGAATTCATGATCTCTCCTGTAGGCGCCCCTTCTTTTGGTGAGGCGTTGCGTGCATCTGCGGAAACGTTCCACGCCCTCCAGGGGGTACTGCACAAGAAGGGCTATAGCACCGGCGTTGGCGATGAGGGAGGGTTTGCTCCACAACTGAAATCTAACGAAGAGCCGGTCGAACTGATCCTCGAGGCCATTCAGAAGGCTGGCTACAAACCGGGGAAAGATATCGCCATTATGCTCGATCCAGCGGCCAGTGAGTTTTTCGATGAGGGCAAATATGTCTTCGCCAAATCGGATAAGAGTAGGAAATCCCCTGTCGAGATGGTCGCGCTCTATAAGAGCTGGCTTCAGAAGTACCCGGAGATCTGGTCCCTGGAAGACGGTATGGCGGAGGACGACCATCTGGGCTGGATATCGATCACGAAGGAATTGGGAGATGAAATTCAGCTCGTGGGCGACGACAATTTTGTCACCAATCCGGAGATCTTTCACAAGGGAATCGAGGATGGCATCGCCAATGCCATTCTCATCAAGCTCAACCAGATCGGGACTGTCACCGAAACACTCGACTGCATTGAGATGGCGAGGTCGAACGGTTACGGCGCGGTGATCTCTCACCGGTCTGGGGAAACCGACGACACCAGCATTGCCGATCTTGCAGTGGCGGCCGGCATGGGCCAGATCAAGACGGGCTCCGCCTGCCGCGGCGAGCGAATCGCGAAGTACAACCGGCTACTGGAGATCGAGCGCGAGTTGGGATCCAAAGGGCGCTATGCAGGCGTGAGCGCTTACGAGCGCCGTAAGAAGCCAGTGAAGGCATAAGAAATTGGCAAGTGGTGTTGGAGTCCACCGGAACGGCTCACAAGGGCAAATGACTCCTCGAAGCGCGAACACTTGGAGGAGTCATGCCCGAAATTAAACCCGAGGTATCAGATACACAGAGCCCAGGCGAGCTCAACGGTGCTCAGCAGCGACGCCTGTACATCACATGCTCATACATTGACAAACTCCTCGCGGAGATAGAGCAGGTCCTTAATGAGGCAGCCTCGCCATCTCCTTTCCCTCATCATGTCATTGACATTACCCCTGCACAGGCGCGCGTGCTTGAAGATCACATTCGCAGGATCCGCGAACAGCTTCTACGTTCGCTCGCCTGGCAGAAGATGAAGCCTGAACCCCCGGAAATACCGGCCACCAGGTCCGTGCTTACTCATCTTGAGTTCATCGACATTGCTGTTGAGGAACTTAAGCCAAGCTACATGCGAGGCTCGGGAGCGGTTCCGGCTGATGCGGCCGACGAACTGACCGGCGTAGTCCACGAACTCCGATCCGTTGTGCAAAGTATGCAGCGATACATCCGCCAGGAGTTCGGAACCAATCTTCAAAGCCGCCTGGAAGAGCTCGAGCAGACCGGCCACGATGTCGCACTCCTGCGTTTACTCGAAGAGATTATCACCCGCCATGGTCTAGTTGAATTCCGGGCACGCGTTGGTTCTCTTGCGCATCGCTTGGAGGACAATCATCTTGAAGTAGCCCTCTTTGGGCGAGTCAGCTGTGGCAAGTCTTCGCTCTTAAATGCGCTTCTGGATACAAATGTCCTACCGGTCGGGGTGAACCCGATCACGGCTGTGCCGACGAAGCTGCGCTATGGAAACTCCCTGCGCGCGGAAGTGACCTTTGCTAGTGGGAGAGTAGAACAGGTTTCCCTTGAAGAGTTCTCGCGACTCATTTCCGAGCAGGGCAATCCCGGAAACGTGCGCAACATTGTCCGAGCGATGGCTGAAGTTCCTTCGTCACGTCTCAAAAAAGGTATCCTTCTGGTCGATACCCCTGGCCTGGGGTCGCTTGCCCGGCGCGGAGCCGCCGAGACACTTGCTTACCTGCCAGCCTGCGACCTAGCCCTACTACTGATCGATGCCGGAGTGGCTCTCAACGATGAAGACATCGGGACACTCCGCCTTCTTTATGAAGGCGGTATTCCATCCATTGTGTTGCTCAGCAAGGCGGACCTGTTGCGAGAAGGCGATCTCCACAGGGTCACGGGATACATCCAAGCACAGTTAAAGCACGAACTCGGGATTAACACACAGATTCATCCGGTGAGCTCCTTGC
Source organism: Acidobacteriaceae bacterium (assembly GCA_030042915.1). Next base: position 3,333 of record JASHYS010000206.1, on the reverse strand, counting down.
CGGGGTACGCTCCACTCCTCGATCAGTTCTTTGAAAGTGAGTTGTACCCCAGATTTGAGCAGGCCCGCACTCTGCGCGAGGCATCGGTAGCCAGAAAAATCGGGGCTCTTCGCGACTCTGTCATCGCGGCTCTCGAAACCTCACTCAACCGTGAGAAGCGCGGCAGAGAAGCCGCCCGCACAATCGATGCTCATGACATAGAAATGCGACTTCGTCGAATCAATGGAGAAATCGGCGAGCTGCGGAGCACCCTTAGTCAAGCATTTCTTGAGCTGGGAGAGCAGCCAGAAATCGTTGTAGCGGAACTTGCAGAGATGATCACGGCACGCATCTGTGCGCGGGAGAGGAGGGATTTCACTCCGTTCGAGATTTCTGAGTGGACCCACGATATGGTGCAGCGTCGAGTGGACGAGACTATTGCCAAAGCGCGGAAGAGCGTTATCGCTGCAGTTAATTCTTTGAAAGAGATCGCCGGGGAGATGTCTCGTTCCGATATGCCTTCGAACACAGATGGCGAATTGTTGCTGAGGGAAGTTCCGCGCTTCGAGATCGAAGTTGTCTCCGTGAAGATAAGGGCCGCTCATTGGAGCTGGCTTGGAAGAGCTATTGTGCGAGTGGTCGTGAGAAATAGCCTTCGTGAGCATCTTGGCCCGCTGCTTAAGGAAGAGTTGCACCGATATGGGCGAGCGCTCGATCTATGGGGCGAGCAGACGAGCAAGAAAATGGTGGCCTTTGTGAACTCATATGCAGACGCGTACCGCGCGCAGCTCAATCGCGTCCGCGGGCTTTCTGGAGGTGATGAATCCATTCCGGAACTGGCCCAGGACTTGGCGAGACTCCTTAGGTGGGACTCAGATGGGGAAATCGAAGGAAAACAGGCTTGATGTGGGATAAGGAGGTTAGATTTTGCAGAAATACGTATTCATTGCGTTGGGCGGCTCGCTAGGATCTATCGCCCGATACTGGGTGGGATCGACAATCGCCAGCCGCATGGGCACAAAGTTCCCATACGGAACCTTCGTCATTAACGTGTCTGCATGTATCACAATCGGCTTTGCCTTGACGTTTCTGGGCAAACGCGCCGACTTAAATCCCGCCTGGCGCTTTCTGATTCCGGTTGGGTTTGTTGGCGCCTACAGCACATTTTCTACGTATGAGTGGGAAACTCTCTCGACTCTGCGGACAGGCGCGTTTGCACTTGCTGCTCTTTACGTTCTTGTAAGCCTTTTCTTCGGACTTGCCGCAGTTTGGTGCGGCTCCATGATTGCGGAGGTAATCTCATGAGAGCTCATCGGCAAATCGTACTTCGCGAATCAATCGAAGATCTCTTGCATGAGCCAGGATGTCCATTTTGCCGCTTTTTGAAGGACTTTCAGGCGATTCATTTGCAGGAGGACTCAGCCAGGGAAATCCATCGTCTCTGTAACTTTCATGCGTGGGCTGTGGCCGCGGTGCAAGACGCTCAGGCGGCAGCAGAGATTTTCCTTGGTCTGGTCAGCCAAAACGACGGTGCAAGCGAGGATAAGCCTGTTGCCTGCGATGTTTGCCAGAAGGTGCTTGCTGAGGAAGAGCTGCGGATCCGCGAAATGGTGACCTTGCTGGGAAAACCTGACATCGTCTCATGGCTGCGGATGGAGGCTGTTTTCTGTATTCCGCACGCCTTGAAGTTGCGTCAAAAAGTGCCAATTATGCTTACCGCCCGGATCGATTCAATCATTAGAAATTATCGCGAGCAGCTGAAGGAAGAGCTCCTGAAGTTGCGTAGTGATCCGGGGCCGGATCGCTCGGGATGGGGCGCACTTGGGCGAACTGCTGAGTTCTTGGTTGGACAGCGTGGGTTGAGAGTATAGGGAGGGGAAATGCTAAATGCCGGCAAGGCTCTTAAGGTGTCGATCTACATCAGTGAAGGGTCGACACACCACGGAGTCGCAACATACTCGAGCATACTCGATTTTCTTTTCTACAGGGGCGTTTCGGGAGCGACGGTAATGAAGGGCGTTGCGGGGTTCGGGGCGGACCATCATATTCACACATCGAGCGTCGTTGAGGTCTCCGACCGTCTTCCCCTCAAAATCGAGTTCATTGAGTCGCGCGAAAAGGTAAGCGAGCTGCTTGGCAAGCTTGAGGAACTCGTCGGGACGGGGATGATTGAGGTGCAGGAAACTACAGTCGCCAAGCCAGCGCGAAAAACACAACCCAAGTACGACATTCCACCCGCGCACATGAAGATCGAGGGCAAGGCGAAGATGATGCGCATCTACATCGGCGAGGCAGACCGCTGGCGGGACAAAGCGCTTCACAAGGCTCTCGTTGAAGCGATGCGCGCGAACGACATTGCTGGGGTAACCGTTTATCGAGGGATATTAGGTTATGGGGCGCATCGTCGGCTTCACAAAGATCGACCGCTACACCTTTCTCACGATTGCTCCATCATGCTCTCAGCCGTCGATACGGAAGAAAAACTCGAGGCGTTCATGCCGATCGTTGAACAAATGGTGCAAGAAGGGCTCATTGTTCTCTCTAACGTCGACATCATCAAGTATGCCTATCGTGCCGAGGGCCTGGACCAGATAGAGGCAACCGCGTCTTCGCCGCTTACGCCTGACGACGGAGAGAGAAAGCTATGAGAGAGCAATTTGAGGCCCGGATGCTGCGCATTCACTTCAGCGAGGGTGACAAATGGCATGGGAAGCCGCTATACGAGGCAATCGTCGCCAAGTGCCAGGAGTTGGGAATGGCCGGCGCGACTGTGTACCGGGGAATTGAAGGGTACGGGACGAGCACAAGAATTCATTCTTCAAGTCATTGGAAGCTATCGAAAGATGCGCCCATTATGGTAAGCATCATCGATCAAGAAGAACAGATCAATAAGCTTCTTCCGCATCTCGACACCATGGTCGCGGAAGGGCTAATTGTGATTTCCCGCGTCGAAGTAATTCGCCTGTCCCGCAGCCCTACGCAGCAGTCCCCGGCGCAGGCACAGAGAAGGTAAGCAAATGGCTCCGGGACACGCGATTCAATGAGGAAGTCGCAAGCCGAAATCTGACAGCAACTAGCCATCGGGTTAACAGCATGATCGCTTACTGCACTCATTGCTGGCGTGAATTGAACTCCGAAACCAGAGTGTGTCCTGGTTGCCGCGCCGATCTAGCTTTGGACCCTCGAACATACGAAGAAAAACTGATCGGAGCGCTCGCACACCCGTTGCCCGAGGCCAGAGCGCGCATCTGTTGGCTGATTGGCGAGAACCGCGTGCGTCAAGCAGCGCCGGATTTGATGAGGTTGGCGGCAGTTGACCCCGATCTCTTCGTTCGCAAGGCGGCCTTGGAGGGC
>JASHYS010000205.1 GCA_030042915.1 Acidobacteriaceae bacterium | reverse complement strand
TAAGTGGCCCTACGGATTAGACCGCTGGAAGACCGATTCGGTTACGCATGACTTTGTTTTTCTACAACATGATATTGCTTGTGGCACTTGTGGCCGGGGCGCCGTGGTGGCTCTGGCGGATGGCGACCACGCGCAAGTATCGCGAAGGCTTGCCGGGGCGGCTCGGGCGTGTCCCCCGCCGGCTCATTCCGCGTTCGGCGGCTGCCGGAGGGCGAGTGATCTGGCTGCATGCGGTCTCCGTCGGCGAGGTGCTGGCCGTCACGCGGCTGGTGAGAACGCTGGATGTCGTCTTGCCCGATTATCGGGTGGTGATTTCCACCACCACGCGGACGGGGCAGGCTCTGGCCCGCGAGCGCTTCGACGCAAACCGCGTCTTCTATTGCCCGCTGGATTTGCCTTGGGCCGTGCGCGCTTATCTGAACGCACTCAGGCCATGCATGCTGGTGCTGGCAGAGACGGAGTTCTGGCCGAATCTGCTGAGTGAATGTTTCCGCCGCGCGATTCCCGTGACCGTGGTGAATGCGCGCGTCTCAGACCGCTCGTGGCCGCGCTACCGGCGCACGCGGCGGCTTTGGCGGCAACTGCTTTCCCCGCTGAGCTGCGTGCTGGCGCAGAGTGAGAAAGATGCCCAACGGCTGCTGGAGATTGGCTGCCGTCCAGAGCAGGCTTCTGTAGCTGGAAATCTGAAATTCGATGTGCGCGCGGCGCAGGAGGCCGAGGCTACGCGGCTTTTGCGAACTATGGCCGGAGGCTTGCGGTTGATTGTTGCCGGCAGCACGCTGGAGGGCGAAGAGACGGCGCTGCTGGAGGCGTGGCCGTGTTTGCTGGCGCACGATCCAGCCGTGGCGCTGGTGATCGCGCCGCGCCATCCGGAGCGATTCGGGGCAGTGGCGGCGCTGCTTGACCGATCGGGCGTTGCTTGGGTCAAGCGGTCGGAGTGGGGCACCGGGCCCGAGAAACCGCTACGGCCCGGCGAGGTCGTGCTGCTGGACACAATCGGTGAGCTGGCGTCGGTTTACTCGCTGGCCAGCGTTGCGTTCGTGGGCGGCAGCCTGGTTCCCGCGGGCGGACACAACCCACTGGAGCCGGCGCAGTTCGGAGTGCCGGTTGTGATGGGCCCGCACTACGCCAACTTCGCCGCCATTACCGACAGTCTGCGCGCTCACGATGCCTTGCGCATCGCCGATAAGGATCAGTTGGCAGCGGCGCTGATTGAACTTCTGCGCGACCGGGAGGCGGCGGAAGCCATGGGCGCGCGGGCTCGCGAAGTGTTCGAGCGACAGGCTGGAGCGACAGATCGCTGCGTGGCGGCGTTGCGTAAATTGCTTGACGCGGGACCGTGTGCGGAGCGTACGCCATGAGCCGCGCTCCGCGTCCGCTGCTTTGGCCTCTCGTCCCCATTTACCGGTTCGGGCTGGCGCTGCGAGAGGCACAGCTTCGCACGGGGTTCAAACCGGTGCGCCGTTTGCGTTGCCCCGTGGTGAGCGTGGGGAGTTTGTCGGCGGGCGGAGCGGGAAAGACGCCGCTGGTGATTGCGCTGGCGCGCGCGTTCATACACCGCAGCGTGCTCGCCGATGTGCTTTCGCGGGGTTACGGGCGACGCTCAGCTCTCCCGCGCCTGGTCGACTCCAGAGGTACTGTTGACGAGTTCGGAGATGAGCCGCTGGTGATTGCGCGCGAGACCAGCGTGCCTGTCTACGTTGCGGCAGAGCGGTACCAAGCCGGTCTTCTTGCTGAAGCGGGCTACACGCTTCCCAACCTCAAAGTGCATCTCCTCGACGATGGGTTTCAGCATCGCCAGCTCCATCGCGACGTGGACATTCTGCTGCTGAGCAGGAACGATCTGAACGACCATTTGCTGCCTGCAGGCAATTTGCGCGAACCGTTGACTGCAGCGGAGCGCGCACACGTGATTGCGATTCCGGCTGACGAGCCGGAACTCGAAAAGGAGATCAGGTCGCGTGGCTTGGGCGCTGAGATCTGGCAGATGCGAAGGAGAATGGAGGTGCCGCGTCTCGACGGCCCTGTGGTGGCATTTTGCGGGATCGCGCGCCCGGAGCAGTTCTTTGCCGGGATTCGAGACGCGGGCGTGCCGCTGGCGGAGGGTATCGCCTTTGGCGATCATCACAATTACGCGCCGCCCGATCTCGAGCGCATTGCTGCGGCGGCGCACAAAGCTAAAGCGACTGCGCTTCTGACCACGGAAAAGGATCGCGTACGGCTGCGCGCCATGGCAGGCAATCTTCCCGGGTGGATTCCGTGGGAAGTAGTGAAGCTGCGGATGGAAATTCAGAATGAGGCAGCCGCGATTGATTGGCTTATCGGGCGCGTCCCCGCTGCGGACTGAGTAATGCGCCCAATCAGCTACCAGACAATCTTGTAAAGATTGCCCTGATTGTCTGCGCCCACGGCAACGAAATTGTCGAGCGACTGGACATGAAGAACGGTGCCCTTGTCTCCCCTGAAAGTTCCCTCGAGGACCTTGTTGCCCGCCACATGGGCGGCGTAATAACCCGGCCCGTAGATCAGGTCCCACGTAGTGGCCAGGTTCGTCTGCGGCGAGCTACTGTCAGGCGATGCAGGCGCCGACGCGTCGACAGAAGCTGCGGTCACGGAATCGCACTTTCCCTTCAGCGTCTCGCCGTTGGCAAAGCTGAATGACTTCACCCGCCCGAAATCAGACTTGATGGAATATCCATACGTGCCACCGCCTTTCGAGCCTTCGTAAAATGGCCCCGGCGCCTGAAGCGACATTGGACCCTTTACGGGATCGAGCTGCTGCGCCTTGGAAGGCACGCCGGCGAAGGCCACGACGGCGAGGGCGAGCGCGAAGAGGAAAGCGCAGGTTGTGGAGACATGCGATAGGCGGCTTGGGTTCATAGAGGACCTCCGTAAGGTGGGTAAAGCCGGCAATGTCGACAGTATGCCATCCCAATCGTAAAGAACGCGAAAAGGTATGGGGCTCCGGCGCGGTCAACCTCTTTGCAGGACTCACGCTCGCGCAGTCCTGCGAAAGCCCTTGAATGACCGGATCGCGATGACAACGAACGCCCCCATCACGACAAGCTGCGTGATGCCGAATGCGGGCGAGGACTGCGATGGTGCGATAGCCTTCAGCGCCGGCACCTTGGCAAAGAGCTGCGCAAAGAGCACGAAGACGTTGAAGTAGAGAGCAAGCGTAGCGCTGATCACATAGGTCCCGCGCCAGGCGCCCGCGAGCTTTTGTCCATAGAGCGCCGCCGCGGCCAGCAGCAAGACAAGCATCGACAGGATTCCAAGAACAATCCCGGGTGTAACGCCATGAAACGGAAACAGGAATCCCGTAATGTTTGTCAGCGCTGTCGCAGCGAGAAAGAAAGCGGTCAAGCCGGAGGAGAGCTTGTTGGCGGCCAGGCCGAGGATCGCGTTGAGGCCAGTGGCGATTCCCGCCAGGCTCAAAATGACGTGTACCAGCGTGAACATGTGCGTACTCATACCAAGAATCATGACGGGCTCCTCCAAATGGGGAAAGTCAAGGGAGTGTCCGGTCTTCCGGAGAAAATCGATGGTACAGCGGGACGGCAATCCTGGCAATCAAGACGAAATGAAATCGATCTGGCGGGCTCTCTACAGCCGTTCTTCTACCGGAATCCAGTGCGTCGGATAGGGCGGGCCGATATATTCGGCGCGGGGACGGATGAGCCGATTGTCGTCGAGTTGTTCGATGACGTGGGCGGCCCAGCCGGCGATGCGGCTGACGGCAAAGATGGGTGTATACAAATCGATGTCGATGCCCAGAGTGGCGTAGGTCGACGCCGAATAAAAGTCCACGTTGGCGTTGAGCTTCTTTTCCCGGTTGATGAAGAGCTCGATGGCGCGCGACATGTTGTACCACTTGGGATTCCCAGAATCGTTGCCCAGCTGCTCGCTCATCTTGCGCAGGTGGGTGGCGCGGGGATCCTCCGTTTTGTAAACGCGATGGCCGAAGCCTGAGATTTTCTGCCGCGCGGCCAGCATGCTTCTGACGTACTCCACGGGGTCGGCGCCTTCCTTGTCGATGGTCAGCAGCAAGCGCATTACGCCCTCGTTGGCGCCGCCGTGCAGCGGGCCTTTGAGCGCGCCGATAGCGCCGGTGATGGCGGAGTGAATGTCGGAAAGAGTGGCGGCAATGACGCGGGCGGCAAAAGTGGAGGCGTTGAGCTCGTGGTCGGCGTGCAGAATGAGGGCGATGTCCAAAGTTCGCGTCGCGGTTTCGGAGGGCTCTTCGCCGGTGAGCATCCACAGGAAGTTGCCGGCATGCGACAGCGAGCGGTCAGGCGCCACAACTTCCTTGCCTTTGCGCAGCCGATCGTAAATGGCCACGATCATGGCGATCTGTGCGGTCAGATTGTAGGCCTTGCGCACGTTGGCGTCGTGGGAGTTGTCTCTTTCGTCGGCATCGTAGAAGCTGAGGGCCGAAACAGTGGTGCGCAGCACTTCCATCGGCGTAGCCGAAGTGGGAAAGCTGCACATCAGATCGATGACCCGCTGATCGAGAGAGCGCGCCAGCGCCAGCTGGCCGCAGAATTCGCGCAGCGCCAACTCGTTGGGCAGCATGCCGTTCCACAGCAGGTAGGTAGCTTCCTCGAAGGTGGAGTGCTCGGCCAGCTCGTGAATGTCGATGCCGCGATAGGAAAGGATGCCCGCTTCGCCGTCGATCCAGCAGATGCCGGAGTTGGCGGCGACCACTCCCTCCAGTCCCTTTCCTGCCACAGCGGTCGACATGGTAGAAAAATCTCCCTTTCAGGCGCCTGATAGGTCGGCCCGGGCTTAAATCCCGGCGCTCTCTTGAGGTTTGACGCCAAAAATTGAGCTAAAGTCCTTTATAGCCCAGCCGTTCTGTGCTTGTCACGGAAGATGGGACGGGGGTAGTGTCCTATTTTGCCCTTGCAGCTTGCCCCCTTGCTGCCTGCTGATATTCTGTTCCTTGGCCGGAAATGCGCACAAAGTTACCTGCGTCCGGCTTCTAAGGACGGCCTGCTGTAAGACTATGAAAGCCAGCAGTTTCCGGAAGAATTGAAACATTTTTCTCTTCAAACGGCGTCTAACCGGAAAGACGCCCCCCATCCCAGACGGTGCGGTTCAGACACCCACCTCAGCAGGAAAGGCTAAGAATGAGCGAAACTGAAGAACCCCAAGAACCCCAGAGGACATACTCCGGCGCGTTTATGGCCGCGATGGCCATCGCCCTGCTGGCCGCAATAGCCAGCCTTATCTGGTGCTTCACGCTAAGCAGCCGGTTGAGCACCGCGCAGGCCGAACTGGCCGACGCCAAGCAGCAGAACACGCAACTGGCCGCCGGCTTGCGCGAAACCGAAGCGCGGCTCCAGGTGGACACAGACGAACTGAGCAAGGCGAATGGGCTGACGCAAAAGCAACTGGACCAGCGCGCCCAGGCCATCATCCAGCAAGAGGAAGCCGACAATGAGCGGCTGGAGAGCGAGCAAAAGCAGACCGCTCAGCAAGTGAGCTCGGTTTCGAACGAAGTGTCTGACGTGAAGACCGATGTGGGCGGCGTGAAGACCGACCTGGGCAAGACCCGGAGCGATCTGGACACCACCATCACCCAGCTCCAGCAGGTGCGCGGCGACCTTACCAACACCAACTCCGTCATCGCCCGCAATCATGACGAGCTGGTGACGCTGGAGCACAAAGGCGACCGCAACTTCTACGAGTTCACCCTGACCAAGGGGCAGAAGAAGCCCGTGGGCACGGTGAGCATGGAATTGCGGCGCACCGACGAGAAGAGAAGCAAGTTCACGCTCGACATCTATGCCGACGACAAGGTGTATGAGAAGAGGGACCGGAACGTGAACGAACCTCTGCAGTTCTATGCCGGCAAGGATCCCGCGCTGTTTGAGGTGGTAGTGAACACCATCAACTCAAAGAACCAGATAACCGGGTATCTGTCTACGCCCAAGAACGCGCCCGTTCCGCCTACTGCTCAGTAATGGCGCCCTGGGGCGCGACTTCAAGGCTGGGTTGGTAGCGGAAACTCAAGGTATAGTCCAGCTTCTTGCGCGCGTCCCAATCCTGCTTGGTCATTTTGAAGGAGGAAACAAAGCTGCCCTCGACCGTCTGGCCGGGATCGATGGTGGTGTCGAGCGGCGACAAAGGCGTAAGGTGCGGAACAGGAATGTCGGGATAGGCGATAAAAATACGGTCGTAGTCAGCCTTGTT
>JASHYS010000204.1 GCA_030042915.1 Acidobacteriaceae bacterium | reverse complement strand
AGTTGGGCGGGTATCTGGAAAAGATCCGGGGCGAGTTGCTGCCGAAGAGTCCTGGGGCGCGGGCGGTGCGTTACGCGCTGAATCAGTGGGACGCGCTGAGGCGTTATCTCCAGGATGGCGATTTGGAAAATCGACAACGGCGCCAGTGAGCGGGCGAATCGGGGCGTGGCGGTGGGACGCGGGAACTGAACGTTCTTCGGCAGCGACCGTGGCGGCCGGACAGCAGCGGTGTTGCTGAGCTTCATCGCCACCTGCAAGCGGTGCGGCGTGGAGCCGTTCGCTTGGTTCCGCGCCCGCGGCAACAGCGCTCGTAGTCGGAACCTACGCCTCACAGCCGTGCGGTCGTTCTTTCGTTACGCCGCACTGGAAGCGCCGGCGTATGCCGGCCTGATTCAACGTGTGCTGGCGATTCCCAATCAGCGACAGCCCCGGGCGTTGGTGCATTTTCTGACACGGCCGGAGATCGATGCCTTGCTGGCGGTGCCGAATCAAAAGACCTGGTTGGGTCGCCGCGATCACGCTTTCCTGCTGACGGCTCTGCAGACCGGATTGCGGTTGCCCGAAATGACGGCTCTCCGGCATGAAGATATTTCGTTGGGCAGAGGTGCGCACGTTCATTGCATCGGGAAAGGGCGCAAAGAACGTTGTACTCCCCTAACCAAATCCACGATAGCGGTTCTCAAGGCCTGGATACGGGAACAAGGCAGGAACGATTCCAAAATTCTGTTCCCCAGTGTGCGCGGTGGGCGTTTGAGTGCGGTTGGTGTTAGCACATGCTTGCAAGGCATGTGGTGCAGGCGCGAAGGAACTGCCCTACATTGGCCAGGAAACGTGTCTCACCTCATGTGCTTCGACACGCCGCAGCCATGGAACTTCTGCAGTCCGGTGTTGATCGCGCGTTGATTGCGCTCTGGCTCGGACACGAATCGGTGGAGACAACCCAAATCTACTTAGACGCAGACCTAGCCTTGAAAGAGCAGGTCCTCGCCAAAACCAAACCGATGAAAGGTAAGGTTGGACGCTACCACCCTGACGATGACCTGCTGGCCTTTCTCAAAGGGCTGTGATCCTATTACCGGACTATGGGTAGTGGGTCCCAAATGGACCCACTACCGGACTATGCCTCGTCCGGTTAGCCATACATGCATTGAACGCCGCATACGGTAAGGCTCGCAGCTGCCAGTGTCGAATCGAGGACGCATAGTCCGGGACGAGGCATAGTGGCGGCTATGCTTCATGAAGCACAGTCGGCACACCTTCGGAGCGGATATGGTCAGGGCCGGCATCTCCCTGCCTGCTCTCCAACATCTGATGGGCCATTCGCAGATTCACACCACTCTGCTGTATGTCCAGCTTGCGCCCACCGACGTCTGGCGCAAGTATGCCCGCGCCGTCGCCAACCGCTCGCCTTTGCCCTCTCCGTCAAAGATTGAGTCAACCGCGACAGACCCTCGAACAGATTTTCCAAGCTCACGTCCAAACCCTCGCTCTGACCCTGCAACCCTTCACCGTGGTCAAGTATGACTATGTGGCCCGCCACTTCGTCAGTTACTTGCCGTCCACGTTCCTTGACGTCCGCCGACTTTCCCAACTCCGTCGCGATCCCCATATGCTGGGTTGGTTTCGCTGGCTTTGCGAACTGCGCCCGCCGATTGGCTACCACACTCGCGAGCAGCGTCTCCTCTGCCTGCGCCGTCTGCTCGATGACCTGGCGGCCCAAGGCCACCGTATCCAACCCGGCCTCATCATCCGCGAAGACTTCCCGATCCGGCCCGAATACCTCCCCAGGCCTCTGTCGCCGGAAGATGATCAACGGCTGCAAGCCGAACTGAGTCGCATCGACAATGTGTATTCCAATGCGCTGCTCCTGATGCGACTCACCGGTATCCGTGTCGGAGAATGCATCCATCTGACATTGGAGTGTGTGCGTCACATCGGACCTGAACAATGGGCATTACATGTACCCCTCGGAAAGATGCACAGCGAACGCCTGGTGCCCCTCGATGCCGAAGGCCTTCGACTGATCAACCGCATCCTGGAGCTGCGAGCGCAGCTCTCCGCCAGACGCCTGGCGAAATCCGAGGGCTTTCTCTTGCCTCGCGTTGGCCGACGGTTTGCCCTTTTTCAAATGCTGCGTCTGGCATTGGCCGATTTTGCCAAACGCGCCGGTTGTACCGATACCAGCCAGATCACGCCTCACCGCTTGCGCCATACCTGGGCCTCGGACATGCTTCGCTGCGGAATTAGCCTGACTGCTCTAAAGGAGTTGATGGGTCACAAGGACATCCGCATGACCCTCCGCTACCTCAAGATCACCCAACCTGACCTGCAGCGCGAGTTCTACCGGGCTCGCCACAATGCACCGCAGCCTTATTGCATCCCATCCCTGTCCGTTTCTGACGCTACCACCTCCGACTTCCCCGGAATCCGCCACGCACTCGCAGCCACACGCCATCTCCTGGAAATGTACTGACGCCAACTCTCAGACGATAAGGCCAGCCGCCGCCTTCAACGTCTCGACCGGCGGCTGCTGGATATCGATCACGCACTTCACAACATCGCGGGTCGCAAAAGTGAGGAAAGATTGGCCGGTCAATCGGCAGGGCTGTGTAAATGCACGACTGGGGCCGGACTCTCCAGCCGGCCTTGATCTGATAACCTTGATCCACCTGTAATGCCGAAGGGAGTGGATCGGGTTTTCCGTTTCGAGGGACGTTTATACGTTCCCTGTAGTACGGTTCCTTTGTCGGGCGGGCCATTCTTCGCCGCGTCACCGCACTCGGTGGAGCAGCACGTGGAATTGCCGTCTGAGTTTCTTCTCTACCGCCACCTGGATGTCCGCTTCGATCGTGCCGGACCGGCTGCGGCTTGGGTCCACGGCAATTCCATGATCGATCGGGACATCCTTGACGGAGACCTCGCCATTTTCCAACGCTATGATTTCGATTACGTGCAAAATAGCAGGATCGTGGTGGTGGAGAAGATAGGCGACGAAGAAGGCTTCGGAGCGTGGGCGCTGAAGAAATTGATAATTAAGCGGCCCAGATCAGTTCAGCAAAGCGAATACGGGGATGAAATCGATTGGAATGATCAAGAGATCGTCCTCTATTCGTACAACCCGCAAATCCGTCCAAGCCAATTGAGTCGATCCGGTCAATATCGTGTTCACGGTATTTTATTGCGATCCATACGACGTCATGACGTCACATTAGTGGAATCGGATGTGATCCGCCGCCTGGCAACGGGCAAAGAATAATACACCAGAATCCTGCGCACTGAGGTCCGGCCGATGTTCAGACTGACGGGCGATCTCGGACTTGCTGATGCCGGCGCGGTGCAATTTCCGGATTTCCGCAGCGTGTATGGCCGCCGTGGCGGGCCGGCCCAACCGCTTCCCGTTCTGCCGCGCATGTGCCAGGCCCGCCTTGGTTCGTTCCGCAGAATCTCCGGTTCGAACTCAGCGAAGATGGCGAGCAGGCCGGCCATGGCGCGACCTGCTGGGGTGGTCAGGTCCAGTTTCTCCGTGAGGGAAACGAACCGGACGCCCAGATGGTTCCAGTTCCTGAAGCGTCGCCAACAGATCGGTTACCGACCGGCCCCAGCGGTCCAGCCGCCAGACCAGCACCAGATCGATCTCCCGGCGGCGGGCTGCGCCCAGCAGTCTCTCCCTGGCTTCCCGCCGCACCGCCCCGGAGTTCACTTCACGAACCTGCATGGCGATTGTCCAGCCGCGGTGGACAGCATACTCCCGCATCGCGCGGTTCTGCATCGCCAGCGTCTGCTGGTCATTCGTGGAGACACGCGCATACAGGCCGGCGCGAAACATTTTCACCGACCTCCGTGACTGGCCAAAAACGTCCTCAGGTTTCGTCTTGTGGGAGGCCCGATTTCTGGGCATTCCGCGACATCCGTTCTGCCCGGCCGGAGTCGATCCTTTTCGGCCAGGCAGGATTCATTCTATTACGCGGCGGTGGGTGTGACCAACCGTGCCAGTGTCTCGCGGTAGTTCCACGGCATCCATTGCGCGGGTTTGTGCTGCAACTCCTCCGCGTGCCGCTGCAGCTCGGTGAGA
>JASHYS010000203.1 GCA_030042915.1 Acidobacteriaceae bacterium | reverse complement strand
CGAGGCTCATGAGCTCGAAGAAGTCGCCTCGCAATACTTCGGCCGCTCGCTTTCCAATGCGCGTATCGAGGACTTTGCACACGATACCGATGTGCTGCTGCGTGGCAAGGCAGGGTCATCACAGCTCCCTGCACTCACACTCCAGCTTCGCGAGCGCGCACGGCTGTTTTTTGCCGCTCTGCCCGTCGCCGGCGACGGCCGCCATCCCTTCGCCGAGCGCCAGGAATTCCTCGAATCCTCCGGCGACCTCTATCTTGCGGTAACCACCACGCTCAAGCTGCTTGAATCGGAGCTTGAGCGCCTGACCGACGCGGAAGAGGCGCCAGGATTGATAGCCCGCGCCGAAGCCCTGCGCAGCGATCTCCAATTCACGCTCGAGTCCAACGCCTCCAACATGGTCTTCTGGCTGGAGCGGCGTGGAGGAGGCTCCAAATCCGGTTCAAATCTCTCGCAAAAGGCTGCCCCACGCGGTGCTGCTCTGCGCAGTGGCAGTGGCGGGGCGACCACATTTCTGCAGGCCACGCCCATCGATGTATCCGAACTGCTGCGCGAGCTGGTCTTCGACCGTATTCCCAGCGTCGTGCTCACCTCGGCCACGCTCACCGTGCAAGGTGGTTTCCAGCATCTGCGCAGCCGCCTCGGGCTTGCCGATAGCCGCGAACTCGTCGTGCCCTCGCACTTCCGCTACGATCGTCAGGCGCTGCTCTACCTGCCGCCGCAAATGCCCGACCCGCGCTCAGAGGAGTTCGCAGCCTCGGCCGCCGGCACCATCGAACGCGTCCTGTGCATCACGCGCGGCCGCGCCTTTTGTCTGTTTACCAGCTACGCGCAAATGCGCGCTCTCTACGAGCGCCTGATGCCGGTGCTCGACTTTCCGATGCTGCTGCACGGCACCGCGCCCCGCAAAGCCCTCTTGGAAGAGTTCCGCTCCACGCCCAATGCAGTGCTCTTCGGCACAGCCAGCTTCTGGCCGGGCGTCGACGTGCAGGGCGAAGCGCTGAGCTGCGTCATCATCGACCGTTTGCCCTTCGCCGTTCCCAGCGACCCTGTGGTGCAAGCGCGCATGAAAGCCATTGAAGAGTCCGGCGGGCGCCCTTTTTTCGATTACCAGGTTCCCGAAGCCGTCCTCACGCTCAAGCAGGGATTCGGCCGGCTGATCCGCTCGCTCGAAGACCGCGGCGTGCTGGTGCTGCTCGATCCGCGCATCACCACGCAGCGCTACGGCCAGATCTTCCTGCAATCGCTGCCGCCCTACCGCATGACGCAGAGCATCAGCGATGTGGAATCCTTCTTCGCCAACCATTCGTAAACGAACACTAGCGGCTATCGGCTTGAGGCTGCTTTTGGTCCCCGCCTTTACTTCACCAGTCCGCTCTCCCAAACCCGCCCCAGCAGCTTTTTCAGCTGCGCAAAATCTTTCTCGCCAAGCTCTTCCATCCATTCGCGTTCAATTTCGCGGATCACGGCAACGGCTTTTTCGTACGCTGCTTGGCCGCGTTTTGTGAAGTGCACCACACGGGCGCGCCCTTCATCTGGAACGTCGCTGCGGACCAGGTAGCCTAGCTCCTCCAGGCTACCCAGCAGCCTGTTCATCGCCTGCTTGCTCATCCCGGCCCGTTCGGCCAGAGCGCTCGGGCGTACCCCATCGGGCCCCGGATATCGAAACAGGGCAATATGGGGCAGGCTCAGCTCCTTGAACCCCGCCTCATTCAGCTCGCGAATAATGCGCCGATGGATCGCCTCGGCCGGAACGCGCAACAGGGCCCCGATCAGCATGTCCCTTGTTTTCAATCGCGGCTTTTCTTCGAAAAATGTCATTGACATACCACGTAAACTGTGTTTACTATCATCTCATAGTAAACAGAGTTTACTATAGAGAGGCTCAAATGACACCGCAAGCTCTCGATCAATTTGTCCATTCCCCGGGTGAAACCACATCGCAAATCCCCACGCAGGCCCCAGCCGCACGGCTACAGAACCGCGTGCACTATGCGCCCGCAGGCACAGGCCCCGCTTTCTGGGGCCCCGGCGAGCTTATGACCTTTCTCATCACCGGAGAGCAGACGGGCGGCGCCTTTTTCCTGGCTGAAGTCTGTGTTGCACCTGGGGGAGGCACGCCGCCGCACCTCCACCACCGCGAGGACGAGTCGTTTCATCTGCTCGAAGGCTCGCTCACGGTTCAGGTCGGCGGAGATACAATCACCGCATCGGCAGGCGATTTCGTTTATCTTCCCCGTGGGATCGCGCATTCCTTCAAGAACACCGGCGATGGATCCGCGAAAGCTCTGGTCCTCACTACACCGGCTGGCCTTGAGGGGTTTTTTGCCGAAGTGTTTGAACCTGCTCTCGACCGTTCCGCGACCCCTCCGCCCATGGGCAAAGAATTGATCGCACGGGCGCAATCGGCTTCTCTGCGCTACGGACTTGAGCTTCTTCCCCCGGCATAGCGGGTCCCAAGTCAAACCCACCAACAGGAGGTCTACGCAACCATGCAAGCCATCGATCTGGCCGTCAATCCCGCTGAAGAAGTCATCCGCCTCGGGCCACTTGCCGTAAGATTCCTCGTCACCGGCCAGCAGTCGGCTGGTACGGTCGCGATCTTTGAGGTCACGGTGCCGGCGGCGCAGCGCCTCATGGCTCCTGCCCACAGTCACGATCACTACGAAGAAACCATCTACGGCGTAGAAGGTGTGCTTACCTGGACGGTCGACGGCAAACGGATCGATGTTGGACCAGGGCAAGCTTTGTGCATTCCAAGAGGCGCCGTGCATCGGTTCGATAACGACGGCGCTCAAAACGCGAAGGTGCTCTGCGTTGTTTCGCCGGCTGCCATCGGCCCAGAATACTTCAGGGAGTCAGCCGAGGCGATCATGGCTGCTGCGGGCGGGCCTCCGGACAGAGCAAAGATGATGGAGATTATGCTGCGCCACGGCTTGACGCCGGCGCCACCCGCTCCGCAAAACTGACTCGTACGGGGTACCGGCGCGATCGCTGCGCCTACTTGCAGAACGCGAAGCGTTAACCTGGGGCGTTCTTCGGCTGGCTCCGCGCACAGCCGGCCTAGAATCTCATGCGCATGCCCAGCTCGATCTGTCGCTCGCGATAGAAGTTGGTTCCGTTGATGCTAAGCGGCTGGCCGAATGCCGGACTCGGGAGGCCGGTTTTGGGGCTCACGTAGAGACCGGTCAGGAAGTTAAGTGTCGGGTTCTGCCCCTGGCCGGTGTTTTCAATGTCGTAGCCGGTGGTTTCAATCTCGGTCACGTTCTGGTGGTTGAAGAGATTGAAGCTCTCGGCCAGAATCTCAAACTGCCGCATTTCGCCCAGGTCGAAGCGCTTGCCAAGACGCAAGTCAGCCTTCCACGTGCTGGGGTAGCGGAAGGTGTTGCGGGCTAACCCGGGGAAGCGATTGTCGCCACCGTAGCCGTTCATGCTGGACCCGAGGCCGGCGATGGTGGCCCCGGTGGTGTCGGCGAATTCTTCGGGCAGGGAGCCGGTGATGCGCATGGAGTATGGCAACCCGCTGTGAAACTGCCCGATGCCGGAGAGCATCCAACCGTTGCCGAAGCGGCCGGCTGAGTGGTGCAGCTTCCATGGCGGCTCAAAGACGGCCATGACGGCGGCCGAATGGCGCACGTCCTGGTTGCTGGTTCCGTATTCTTCGCTGAAGTCGGCCGGATTCGGGTCCACGACGTCGCTGCCCGGCGCCAGCGTGACTCCATCAGGATTCCAATCCATCGCATGCGCGTAGGTGTAGTGGGCATGGAAGCTGAGGCCGCGGCGACCGTAGCGCACCAGCTTGATCATCGCCGCTTCGTACGTGGAGTTCGCTTTGCTTGTAATTTGGCTAATCGCCTGGTAGTCGGGGCAGAGCCGGCCAAGCAGCACGTCGCCCGCATTGGGCGTGTAGTACGGGCAAGTCCCCGTACCGGCACTATTGGGCCAGGATGCATAGAAGTACGGAACCGTAAACGTCGCAGTCTGGATGGGGCCCAGCCCGAGGTTTCCGCACTGGCCGTTGGTGTTGCTTGACTGGCCATTGTTGTTGGCTCCCGGAGGGGCGTAAGGGGTCTCGTCGCACACGTTGTAGGTGATTCCGGCGTTCACGGCGTTGCTCATGGTGGTATCGACGTTCGTGTCGACCGAGACCGGTAGCCGCCTTCCCATGCTCAGCATTGCCTCGGCAGTCACCTGAACGCGGCCCGGCAAGGATTCCTCGATGGCGGCCACGGCTTGGTGCACCTCGGGATTGCGGAAGTTGGGCGCGAAGCCCACCGCTCCCGGTTTGACCACACTTGAAGGTTCGCCGGTGAGCACATCAGGAAACGGTGGCGAGCCGCCCGAGCAGTACTGGCAATCGTTCTGAGGCCGCATGAAAAAGTACAAATCGCCTTTGAGCGAACCGGTTTGCGTGAGCGCGGTCTCCACGGTCGCGTTCTCCACGCGGCCATAGTACATTCCATAGCCCAGGCGCAGGACCGGCCAGCGGCCCTTCCCGCTTCCGATAGCCAGGCTCACGCGCGGACCCCAGTTGTTGCCGAGGCTTGGCAATTTCTCAGTAAATGGCAGCTCCGGATTGGCCAGCGCGGCGAGCGGCGGCGGCAACTGTTCACGCTCCCAGCGCAAGCCGGCAGAGAACACAGCCAACCTGTTCACCTGCCGCTGCGCGGTCGCATAGCCGGCCCAATCATTGGTGTTCAACTGCCAGTTCGTTGGACCCATCATCTGCGAATAGGAGGAATAGCAGGGCATCGCTCCCAAACCCATGAGCTGGCCGTTCGAGGTGTACCAGGGTCCACCCGTTGCGTCGCAGTTATGCGGATTCGCCGGATCGAGCGCATCGCCGTTTCCAAACCTTAGAAAGGCCAGCGCATCGGAGATGAAATTCTGCACCTTGGAGTAGTGATAGGTTCCGGTTTGGTTGCGCAGGATGCTGGTGGCGTCGTCGTTGTGGTCCAGCTCGAATCCAGCCTTGACGAGAAGCTTATTGTGCGCCCAGTCCAGCATCTCGGCTGCATGGACCGCGCGCTCGTCGGGGTAGCTGCCTTGGCCGAAACGCGAGGGATTGCCGATCGTGAATCCGTTGCGCGAATCCACCACGATCTCCGGCAACTGGCCATAGGAATTGCCGGTGAGAAATGCCTGCTCGAACTTCGATGGCGCGTCGGGCCGCGCGGTGAGGATCGTGCGTCCCGCAGAGCCTTGCGTGACGGCCAGCAGGTTGGGCGTCAGGTAGGCCTCCCAGCGCGCCAGCAGCCACTCCTGGCTCGCCTGGCTTGAGCCGAAGCTGTTGCTCCCGTAATTCTCTGAAACGCGCGTCAGCCCGCCGCCGGGCGCGTTCCAGTCGGCGCCGGTGCCTTCAAAGCTGAAGCGATCGCGCTCAGATGCCTGCCAGTCGATGCGCCCAAAACCCACCCATTGCGCGGCACTGCGCGGCGCGGGGCTAAGCAGGCCGGCCAATTGCTCCAGACCTGCCGCAGCCTGCCCCGAAGGCGGGATGCCGTAGTAGTCGCTGTAGGCCTGGTTCTCGCTCTCGCCAAGCTGCGCGCTCAGCAACTGAAACTGGGCGTCGCTGGGTGGGCAGAACAGCCCGAAGCAGTATACGGTGCCGGTTGCCGGGTTGGTATACGAGCCGATGGGCTCTTTGGCCATCGCTAGACCGGGATCGTTGCGGTGATAGCTGTCGAGCGCGCCAAACCAGAAGATCTTGTCGCGGCGGATGTGGCTGCCCACGCCCAGACCCCAAACGGTCTCGTGATCGGGCGGCGTGAACGGAATGGAGTTGAAGACCGGCACGGATGAAACCGGGATGGGGTAGGCCGTCGCTGCAGTCCCGGTGTTTTCGAGCCATTTGCTGTAGGGATTTTGCGCTCCCCAGGTGTTTTGGCGATCAAAGAAAAAGCCCTGGCCGTGGAGTGCGTCCGTGCCGCTTTCGGTGCGGACGGTCGTGCTGCCGCCGGCTGAGCGCACGCCCTCGGCTTCTACGTTTCCGGCGGTGGTGGTCACCTCGCGCACGGCAGCCTCGCTCACTCCCAGGCTGCGGCCACCGCTCCATGAGGAGCTCATGCTGTTTTTCTGGTCTGCGTCCTGGCCTGCGGGTTCAGAAGCCGGCGTGCCGGAGGCAGATCCCGCGGTCACTCCGAACGCCAACCGCGTGCCGGCGCCGTCAATGGTCACTTCGGCTGACTCCTGCGCGCCCCGCAACGAGACTTGCGACGCGTCGGCCGACGCGCTGGCAGCGGGCATGTCTACCAGAAACTCCTCCCAGCGCCGTCCGCTTGCGGGCAGCGCCTGCAATTGTTCTGCAGGGATGGTCGTTGTCACGGCTGGGGTAGCCGGATCGACGAGCTCTGCGGCGGCTGCCACGGGCGTCTGAGGCGCCGCATTCTCGATCGCGGCCGGCAAACTCGCGTCTGCCCCCGCGCTGTCAGTCGACGCGGACGCAGGGCTCGACGTGAGCGGAAATACTCGCGGCGGAGTCACGGCGAGGGCCAACTCCAGATTGGCGGGTTGCGTCTCCAGCGTTGCGCGCTGCTGCGTGGTTGCGGCCACGCTTGCGCGCCGCTCCGGAATAGCCGGCTGAGCGTGCGACGCTGTCGGCACGGGGTTGACGCTGGGCACGCTGTGCGCGGCGTCCGTCACAGGCGGCGCTGGGTGCGGCTCGGCGGCGGGAACAGTGGACGCGCTTAGCGTCATCCGTCGCACCGGTTCCGTCTCAATCGACGCGCTCAATGATGGGCTTGAAGTGCTCAGCCCCGCAGGCCCCGGCGCCCTCGCCGGGAGCGTCAAAAGCGTTCGAGCCGGAGGCCGGGCAATCTCACTTGGTACAGCCGCCTCAACCAGCTGTGGCGCAGGTGGTTCAAGTCGAATGGCGGCCTGCAGACGCGCTTCCGCGCCGCCGGTCACTTGAATTCCATCCAGGCTGCCGTGGCCGAGTTTCGGCCCCTCTGCCTCCAGCGTGTATGTGCCGGCTTCGAGCGAGGCAAACCGGAAAGCGCCGTTCTTCGTGGTCGTGGCTCGCGCCTCTGCGCCCGTCGACTGATTGCGCAGCACAACCGTGATGCCGGCCAATGGAACGGAATGTAGATCAGTGAGACGGCCAGCCAGTGAACCGGTCAGAGGAGCTTCGACTCGGATGGCGTGTGGGGAATGCGGCGGGTCAAAATTCGATTGGGGGCTCGATTGGGCACAAACAACCGTCCCGGCGCCCAGGCAGAACGCCGCCCACCACAAATGCCACATCCAGTTTCGTCTTGCCTTTACCATCTGCGCACTCGGCTTCGGCAGATTCTGGGAAAAGCACACAAACTGCGCTATCGGCCCTCTATCAGGCCGACAGAACGCAGGTCAGGACGCGCGGCATTGCCTCCACACCGCCCTGCGTTATCTCAAACGAAGTTCGGCAGCGATTCTAACCTCGCTCGAGACGTTGCCATGTATTCGGCGTCACATGCCCATGTTCTTTGGAGATTCGTGCAACTGGCGCTGAAAAGCCAAGTCGAATTTCGAGCCGCGCAGCAGGCGCCAGCGCCAAGCCGCACCGCCATCCGGCCCAAAGATGTCCGCTAAACTGAAATGACGGGCCAGGCCCTGCGCACTCGCCCGA
>JASHYS010000202.1 GCA_030042915.1 Acidobacteriaceae bacterium | reverse complement strand
ACCATCGACGGCGTGACGGCGCGGGACTTCGATGACGCCGTGCTGGTGAGCGAGCGTGCCGATGGCGCCGGTTACGAGCTGCAGGTGCACATCGCCGACGTGGCCGAGTACGTTCGTTCCAACTCCGCGCTCGATCTTGAGGCGCGCGTCCGCGGCACCAGCGTTTACTTTCCCGATCGCGCGATTCCGATGCTGCCGCAGGAACTTTCGAGCGACATTTGCAGCCTGCGCCCGCACGAAGACCGGCTGGTTTTGAGCTGCATCATGCAGCTTGACGCGTTAGGCCGCATCGAGAGCTTCGAAATCGTCGAAGGCGTGATCCGCTCCGCGGCGCGCATGACCTACATCGACGTGCATGCAATTTTGGAAGGCGACGCGGAGGTGCGAGCGCGCTACTCCGCGCTGGTTCCCGAATTCGAGCGGATGAAGAAGCTTGCCGTGCTGATGAACCGGCGGCGCGAAGAGCGGGGATCGATCGACTTCGATCTTCCGGAACCGGTGATCGAGTTCGACGAGCACGGACAGATGCGCGGCATCACGCGCGCCGAGCGCACCTGGGCCAATCGCCTCATCGAAGAGTTCATGCTCGCCGCCAACGAGTGCGTAGCGGTTTGGATTGAGGATCTGGGCGTGCCGTCGCTCTACCGCATCCACGAGAAGCCCGATCCGCGCCGGGTCGTCCAGTTCGAGGAGCTTGCCGCCGGCTTTGGTTATTCGCTGGGCCTGGGACCGCTTCCGGTGCGGCGCGTACAGACTCGAGCCGAGCGCCGCGAAATGCACGGGCGCGGCCGCAATCCGCGCGCGCACGAAGTGCCTGAAGACATCGCCGTGACGCCAAAGATGTACCAGAAGCTGGCTGAACGCATCGAAGGCAAGCCCGAGGAGCGGATTCTGAGTTATTTAATGCTGCGCTCGCTCAGCCAGGCACGCTACTCCGAGGTGAGCGAAGGCCATTTCGCCCTGGCCGCGCCTACGTACACTCATTTCACCTCGCCCATCCGCCGCTATCCCGACCTTACGGTGCACCGCATCGCCAAGGCGCTTCTGCGAGACGGCATTTCAGGCCGCAGAACCGTTACGCAGGCGCGGCTGAGCTCGCCCTGGTCGCACCCGCACGATGGCCAGCCAAGAAGCGGGGCGCCCCACCTTCGCGGGCCCGAAGGACGAACTAAGGTGGGAGCGCATTCTTCTCAAGCAACGAACCCCACATCCGTCCCTCATCCGATCTCCGAAGCCGAGCTTGCGGAAATCGCCGAAGAGTCCAGCTTTACCGAACGTCGCGCCGCCGAAGCCGAGCGCGAACTGGTTGACTGGAAAAAAGTGCGGTTCATGCAGGACCGCGTGGGCGACGAGTTCGCCGCCCTGGTGCTCAATCCCACCAAATACGGCCTTTTTGTGGAGCTGACTGAGCTCTTTGTCGAGGGTCTGGTTCCAATCGATACGCTGGTCGGCGACCGCTACACCTTCCGCGAGAACACGCACGAAATCGTGGGCGAGCGCTCGGGCCGCCGCATCCGCGCCGGCGACCGCGTGGAGGTGATTCTGGACCGCGTGCTGGCCCAGGAGCGCAAGCTGCAGTTTGCGCTTGTCGAAGAGGGGTTGCCTTTGACCGGCAACAAAGCCATGCCGTCAAAAAAGGCAAAAAAGAACAAGCGACAGAAGGGTCAGGGAAAGAAAGCACGGCGCTTCGACAAGAAACGAAAGCGGCGCTGAGGATCAGAGTCCCCGCGCCGCCTCAGCGAGTCAGATTTATGCGCCTGCCTGCTTTGCAGCCAGTGGGCCGATGAAGGGCAGTTGGAACTTCTTGCCCTGGGAAGCCTGCACGATGCAGAAGACGATTATCCCGAGGACGCAAAGCCACCAGAGCCACCAGAGGGGGAGCACGAGAAATGCGAAGAAAGTGAGGAAGTAGCCGAGAATCAGAAACATGACGAAAAGCGCGATATCCACCGCAATGACGGCGCCGCAGAGGAACAGGCACTGGAAGGAGTGGAATCGGACAAAGGGATTCTTGTTGTATGGTTCCACGAGCAGGAAGATAATCGCCGGAATGATCGTGAGATAGGCGATTGCACCGGCGGCATTGTCTGAAAGCCCTGTCGAGGCTGGGGTCGGAGTGGCATTCTCATCTGGCATAGCGGCTCCTTTCATGCTGGATAGCGCATCACTGCTGGTTCGGTGCGGTGCACGGCTTGCGATGCGGGGAGATCGAGCGAGTTACGGCAAAACCAGAGTTGGTGTGTCCTGTCGAGTTTCGTCGAAGGCCGCTGCTCCCTGTTGCTCCCACCCAACGACGAAGAGCTGTCGTTGGGGACCCCGTTTGGTCGCAGCGACTTTACTATTCGGCTTTGGGATACAGCAACTCTGGTTTTGCAATAGAAGCCGCCCACCACGAAAGCGGGGTGGAGATAGAAAAACCCGGCGCCACTCCGTTTGTCAAGGAAATAATGCAACTTACGGCGCAAACTGGGCCGCCGGCTGCTGCATCCCCTACAATAGCCGTGGGGGCATTGCACCATGGCTCATACCGTCTTTTGCGTCCGCTACAAAAAAGAAATGGAAGGGCTCGACGAGCCCCCGTTCGACTCAGAGTTCGGCCAGAAAATCTACAAAAATGTCTCCAAAGCGGCCTGGGACGAGTGGCTCAATCGCCAGAAGATGCTGCTGAACGAGTATCGTCTGCAGCCCTGGCAGCCGCAGGCACAGCAGTTTCTGGTGGAGCAGATGGAAGAGTTCTTTTTCGGCTCCGGCTCGGCGCTGCCCTCAGAGTACGTTCCCCCCACTGAGCACTGACCCACAAAGACTTTAGCTAAGGCAAAAACTAGAGCAGGTGCATTCCGAAGCCAGCCGGTTTGGATTTCCGGCCTCGGGAGGCGCCTGCTCGGGAATAAGCTTCGGTTGTTACGGCCCGGCGAGCGATGATTTGCTCGCCGGGGATGAGGTTGAGGATCCGGGATGGCTCGAGGGAGCCAGCCCGGAAGTTGGCTGCCTACTGCACCTGCTGGCTGTCGCTGCTGACCATCTCGCTCGACACGTTCACGGGCTCGAAGTCGCCCAGCGTGAGGCTTTGCAGGCACCCCAGGTCGCCATCGTTCCAGCGGGCATCGGGCGTGCCGATCAGTCCGCCTGTGTCTCCGTTATCGGCCAGGATGATGCCGTAGTCGCGGAAAGCGGTGATGATGATCGCCGACTGCGGGCTGGTGGCCGCGCACGACGGCGTCGCCACCGAGGCTTTGAGCCGGTAGATTTCGCCGGCCGGGCCCGTATTGGTGCAGCTCGAGGGAGGCGACGACTGCGAGAGCATGGTCTGGGTCGGAACGCCGCTGCAGGTACCCGTGCCCGCCGTATCGGTGGCCGGCCAGACCCAGTAGTTAAGCATGTGGGTTACGGTGATGCGGATGGGATGCTGCACGACCCCGGTGGGAGCGGAGGGCGTGCCGGTTCCGATCACCTCATCGGCGTTGACCAGCAGCGGCGTAATCGGCAGCCCTGCGGCGTCCGTCGTGCCCTTGTCCTGCGGTGTCATGCCATCGGAATTGGCGTTGGACCAGAGCGCGTTGGATGAATCGCTCCAGTCGCCTCCCG
>JASHYS010000201.1 GCA_030042915.1 Acidobacteriaceae bacterium | reverse complement strand
GCATGCGCCGGCGCTCGGCGAAAATCCCACAGCTGTCCCTGGCCTCGCGCTTTTTCGTCGCGCCACGCCCACGGCATGTTTTCGCGCGCTCTATGAGCCCAGCCTCACGGTTTTCGTGCAGGGCCGAAAGCGCGTCAACCTCGGAGGAACGGTTTACCTCTGCGACGCGTCATCCTTTCTCCTGTCGTCGATCGATGTGCCCGTTGAAAGCCAGATAATCGAGGCCTCTGAAGAGGTCCCTATGCTGACCATGAACCTCCGCCTCGACATGCCCATTGTGCGCGAGGTACTTAGCCGCGAAGATCTTCCCGGGCCCATGGCCTCTGGCCAGCGTCACGGCCTGGCCGTCGGGGTCACGAGTACCGGATTGCTGGCCGCGTGTTCTCGACTCATCGACCTTCTGGATGCTCCCGAGGACATCGCGTTTCTCAGCCACTTGGTCCATCGGGAAATCCTCTACCGCATTCTCCGAACCCCGCAAGGCGTGCGCCTCCGCGCCATCGCCACTGCCGGAGACCTCAGCCACAGAACAGCCAGAGCCATCGCGTGGCTCCGCGCCAACTTCGCCAAGCCGCTCCGCATCGACGAGCTCGCAACCATCGCGCGAATGGGAGTCTCCACGCTGCACCATCAGTTCCGTTCGTTGACCGCCATGAGCCCGCTCCAATACCAGAAGCAGCTACGGCTACAGTCGGCAAGGGAGCGCATGCTGATGGACGGAATGGACGCCACCACTGCGGCCTATGAAGTCGGCTACGAGAGCGTAAGCCAGTTCAACCGTGAATACAGCCGCCTCTTCGGCCAGCCGCCCATGCGCGATGTCAAAGCCCTGCGTGACAGCAAACTCGTTGTCATCGACGCCGCTTAGCGCTGAATCTTCTGGCTGCATAAGGAACTGGCGCTTCCGGCTG
Source organism: Acidobacteriaceae bacterium (assembly GCA_030042915.1). Next base: position 11,157 of record JASHYS010000201.1, on the reverse strand, counting down.
TGGCCATCAGGGCACGCACGCAATGACAATTCGTCGTGCGACGAAGGAAATATAGGCGCCCGGAATTCGCTTTCCGCAGTTCTACTGTGCCACCTGAAGCGGAATGTCGACAGAGCCGGCGCGGTCGGCGTTCAGATCGTGCACGCCGACGCGAAGATCCACATCGCCGGAAGGCAGGTCGAAAGGCAGCCGCACCGTAATGCCCGTCGCCTTCAGCTTCTCGGCCTGCGCCGCTTTGAAGCCGAGCTCGAATCCATGAGCATAGTCGTTCAGGTGGCGGCCGTCGACTCCGTAAGCGATCATGCCGAGTTCGATCGATGCCTTCAGGTCTCCATCGGGTTTGGTACTGAACGCCAGGCCGTTCGGGTCGATGGTGAGGTCGATCATATAGCGGTGAGGCGCGCCGGCGAACGTGGCATAGTGCTGTCCGGGCGAGCCGCCGGGAAGACTCACACCGCTGAAGACCGGATCCCCTGCAGGCAAAACTCGCGCCTTGATAAGGATGGCAGTCGCCTCAGGAGCGTCGGCAGCCAGGGCCGCCGCAAACACGCTGGTTTGCGCGTTGCTCCCGGATGAGGGAGTGTTCGCGGCGTCCGCGTAAAAGCCGCGCCGGTAGGCGAGCTTCAATTTATGTTCGTCGTCCACCCGAACCTCAATTTTGTGGTATTTGCCATCCAGGCGCTCGCTGGGCAACATGTAGGTGATGGTGTAGTAGCTGGAACCGTTCCTCGCGGCGTCAGCCACTGCCTGATCCAGATCGTTCGAGTCCAGGTAAGCGCGGCCTCCAGTTTCATCGGCCATCATCTGCATCGAGGCCTGACCGCTGTGAAAGTCTTCGTCTGCCTTCACGTTGTTCAGGCTCTGGTTCTGTTGGGGCGTAGGCAGCCGGTTTGTGGCATTGAATTCTGAGGCCACCATCAACCCGCGCGCGTCCACGGGATAGATGGCAATGCGCGCCGCCGTCAGCAGGTTGGCTGTTTTTTCAATCTGCTCGCGGTAGCTGTTTACGTTTGCGAATTCCAGGGGGGCCGATGAATCCGGAAAGATGGTCAGCGGAAACGATCCGGAGAACCAGATGACGTTCTTGCGTCCGTCGATGCCTCGGAGGTAGCCGGCCAGCTGCTGCATGGCGCCGAGCGTGATCCTCACCCGGACATCGGTTTGGAACGCACCCTGGTCCGCCTGGAACTGCTTCAGTTGACCCACGGCATCCATGCCCGGACTGGAGCTGGTCACATTCTTCAGGCCCGCGCCGCGCGCTGGAGGGCCGCCCATCGGCTCTGTGAGTGAGTTTCCCACCGCGCCGACTTGAGAGGCATTGAGCGCAGTTGTAGGTTGCGTGTCGAGCAACGGCGAGTCCCCCGGGGTGGCTTTGGGATTCTTCAATTCTTTCGCCAGCGCAGCCGGATCGGTAGTGAAATCCGTTATCAGGCGCAGTTGCGACGAAAGCGCAAAGATGGCCAGCGGAGTGCCCGGTTTTACCGTGGCAAGGTAAGCAATCATTTTCTGGCGCACGCGCATCTGATCGCTTACGCCCGTATTCAGCGCGTCGAGAAGGAGCACATTCACCGCGCCCGATTTCGCGTAGTCCGGCAGATTCGAGTAAGTATGGGCGGGCAGCGGCGAGGCCATGTAAATGGGAAGGGCGGCGCCAGGCCGATGCTCCTCGAACGACGAGATGGCCTGCTCCTTGCCATCTTCAAAGATGTGAAACGCTTTTCGATCGAGCCCCAGCACCGGTTGCTCGTGATCGGTAGCCACAACATCCACAAGAACAAGATTGGCGCCGGTGCGAATTGCGGGTTGCGACGGCTGCAGAGTGGATTGCGTGCGCGCGGCCGATGCCGCCAGGAGCAGCGGCAGAACCGCGACGACAGAAGCCATCTGGAGCGGACGCATGAGCAAACTTCCTCGCAAACGCGAGATATTGGGGAAGAGAACAGCCTTGCTTGCCTGTGTCTATCCTTTTTACCACCGAAAAGAAGGACCCGGGAAAGTTCCCCTTCTGAGGCTGCGCAGGTCAGGTCCCTATCGGACTTCCACAAGCGCAGCCGCCCCTTTGCTCATCCTCGCGGTCCGCTCCAGTTTGTTCCAGTTGAAGGGCTTGCCGTCGATGGCGCGCTTCAGCGTCTTGAAAAGGACCACGGAGAAGAGCTGCCGGTAGGCGAAGCGCTGCAGCCAGATGTGGAACAGGAGCCAGATGTCGCCTTTGTTGGCCGGATGACGCCGTTCCAGGCTGAAGGCCGCCGTCGAAGTGATGAAGTCGATAAGCAGGAAGCCGAGGAAGTAGACCACAAGTCTCTGGAAGCTGGCAGCAGAGGCCGCTTCAGGGTGGTAATGGCGATTGATGAGAAAGTTGACGATGCCCCAGGCAAACAGAATGTCGATGAACGGCGAAACCAGGGGCAGCAGCATTTGGAAAATCAGGATGTTGGGCAGAGCGAAGAGCCCCATGGCCTTGTTGCGCACGAACGCGGCGCGATGCTTCCAAACCGCCTGCAGGGTTCCGAAGGACCAGCGGAAACGCTGGCGCATCAGCCCCCGGGCATTGGCGGGCGCTTCCGTGTAGGCCAGGGCGCGGTCCTCGTAATCCACCTTGAATCCTTGCTCCAGCAGGCCCATGGTCAGGTCGGCGTCTTCAGCGACCGTATTCACCGGATAGCCGCCCGCAGCCTTCACCGGCGCGGTGCGCCACGCGCCAATGGCGCCGGGAACCACCGTGACCACGTGGAACAGGTCGAGGGCGCGGCGCTCGAAATTCTGGCTGGTGATGTATTCCAGGGCCTGCCAGCGCGTCCACAGGCCCACGCGGTTGCCCACCTTGGCGTTGCCCGCAATAGCGCCGATGGTCGGATCTTCGAAGTGCGGAACGAGCTTGGAGATGGCGTCGGCGGCAACGACGGTATCGGCATCGATGCCCACGAAGATCTCGTCGTTCATGCGTGCCAGCGCGTAGTTGAGCGCGGCAGCCTTGCCCTCGTTTTTCTTGGTAAGAATCTGCAACCGCCCGGCCGCGATCTCCTGCTTGTAGGCTGCTGCGGCCACTTCAGCCGTACGGTCTTCTGATCCATCGTCGATAACGATGATGTGGAGATTGGTGTAGTCGGAGTTGAGCACGGAACGTATGGTGCGGACGATCACGGGCTCTTCGTTATAGGCGGGGATGAGCACCGCGACTCGCGGATGGTAGCCATCTGCGGGGAAGGGACGAGGCTTGACGAGGCGGTCAATCACCGCGAAAAGTCCGACGATCACGAGGCGCGCGCTCATGAGAATGTCGCCGAAGAAGAAGACCATCACGATAAAGTTGCCGATGATATCGACAACCGAGAATGCGATCGAGTCGGGAATGGTGCGCATGCGCTGCCAGAAAGTGAGCGGCGGCATCACCTGGGCGGTGGTTTTGCCCATCAGTGCGGAGACCGGAACAATGGTGTAGCCATGGGCGCGGAGCGCCTCAATCAGCGGTTTCAAGGTCGCTACCGTAACTGAGCGGTCGCCGCCGCCGTCGTGCATGAGAAGGATGGAGCCGCTGAACTGCGGCTTGGTCTTCATGGTTTGGAGTTGTGCGAAAACCGACTGGATAATCTCCTGCGGAGTCTTGCGGGGGTGTTCGTCCCAGTCGTCGGTATCGATCTTGCTGCCGATGATGATGTAGCCCATCTGCTGGATGCGCCAGGCGGGTGCGGTCTCGTCGTCGGTGTCGGGTTCTTCGTCAATGTCGTAAGGGGGGCGGAAGTAGAGCGGCTGTACGCCCAGTTTGCTTTCGAAAAGGCGCTCCGTGAGTGTGATCTCCAGATCGAGCTGGCGGTTTGAGATTTCGCTGATGTCGGGATGCGTCCAGGTGTGATTGCCGATCTCGTGACCTTCGCGGACGATGCGCTGCAAAAGGCCTACGTGCTGCGCAGCCTCGGAGCCGATGGCCATGAACGTCCCCTTCACGTTCTCGGCTTTCAGAATGTCCAGGATCTTCGGAGTCCATGTGGGGTCGGGGCTGTCGTCGAACGTTAATGCAACCTCGTTGGGATGGTATCCATACTGCTCGATGGTGTAGGTGCGCGGATACACATCCATATGCTCGTCGACGATGAGCTTTTTGCGCGCGTCAGGCTCGTCGTCATCGATTTGCACGCTGCGCTGGCCGGGCTGCGGCAGGCCGGTGATGCGCAGAATATCGCCATCGCCCTCGGTGTCCACGTCGTGCCCCGGCTGCACGGTGCCCAGCGCATGCAGCGAATCGGGGCTGCGGGGTGAGTCCCATACATTCCACAGTGAGCTGTCTTCCTCGCCCAGGCGCCACAGCGCAAAAGTCTCCACGCCGAGCTCGCGGGCGGCGCGCAGCTCGTTCAGTATAGTTACGCCGTCGAGGAACCACACGTCGTGGCGTTGATTGTTGTCCTCGTCGATGTATTCGAAGTGTGGATTGAGGGTGTCATAGTCCAGGCCCAGATCGGCGTCCGCATCGGAGGCCCGCTCCCAGGCGTCGGAGACAGAAAGATCCTCAGTAAAGACCACCTGTGGCTTGCGATGCTTGGAATCTTTGCTGTCGGGAATCGAAAGCGTCCAATCGTAGCCGTAGTTGCCCACCGCGCAGATGAGCTTTTCCTTGGGCACCACCTTCAGAGCGCGCACCAGGTTGGCCACGAACCAGGATTGGGCGGCGACCGGGCCGGGATCGCTGGTGGTCTGATGCTGGTCGTAATTCATCAGCACCACGCCATCGGAATTGGCGGCGATGGCTTGGAGGTCCTTGTCGCCGGTGGCCACGGCCGCGTTGACGTAGAGGCGCAGGTTGCGCGGATGCATTTGCGCGTAGAGCGCTTTGATGAAGCTGACGTAAGCCCCATCGTCTGCATCGGGGATGGATTCGATGTCCAGCGAAAGGCCTCGATAGACAGGAAAGGCGGAGAGGAAGCGCATGATCTGCTGGCGCAGTGCGGCGCTCTTTTGCTCGTCGGCCAGCACGCCGCCCACACCCGCATCCCAGCTTTGCGTGTGCGGATTGTAATTGTTGAGGTGGGGGAAGATTTCGGTGTCCGTGCGAGCGGCGGCAATCACACGCTTCACCTTGCTCATGTCGTCGGGATCGTGCACCGTGGCGCCCTGGATCACCGCAAACTCGTGCAGGTTGTCGCCGCTCATCATCATCAGCGTTCCTTGCGGCGAGTCCACGTGCAGCCACTGTGGAAAGAGTAGGTCGATCTGGTGCACATGCTCCTTGAGCGAGGAGTAGCTGGCTTCGTCATCCTGTACGTAATAGGCGGCGCGCAAACCTTCGCCCTCGTTGAGGGGAATGTCGGAGGGTTTGCGCCCCGATTTGCGGCGCGCAGGGCGCTGGTTCTTCACACTGTGCAGCAGGATCGACGGTTCCGGCAGCGCCCGGTAGTTGTGCTTGGGAATCGGAAGCAGGAGCTCGGGCAGGTGCTGACCGCGCAGCACATTGAAGATGAAGCCGGCCATGACCAGCGTAGAGAGCACGGCGGCCGCATCGAGGACGCGGCGCAGGCGCTTCCAGCGCTTGCGTTCCGGGTCGAAGAAAATCTGTCGTTCTGCCATGCTCGGCTTTGCTGACTCCCGCGCGAAAGGACCCAAAAAATGCGATGCATTCCACGCATCAAGCGCGCCCCGGGGGGACAGACAAGGCGCTCAATTCGGCGAAAATGCCTCAAGCTAGAGCATTTAGGTGGCTGCTGGGTTGCTCCGGTTCCGGTACACAACTGCCGGTCCCATCTGCCGGTATCTCCTAAAATGCGATATACACAGTACGAATCGTATGGAAGGCGCTCAACAGAGTCAATTGACCCCGCGGATACGGCGCCCCGGAAGCGTGGGCTGGGCTGGCGGCGCGCTGGCGGTGGCGCTGCCGCTGGCCGCCGGGCTGCTCCTGCGTGTCTGGATGGTCCGCCGCCTCTTTCAGGTCAACGGCGACATGCTGGTCTATGGCAACCTGGCCAGGAACCTGGTGCTGCACGGCCAATTCGCCCTCACCGGCGGGGGCGGGGAGATGGTTTCCACGCTCATCCGGCTGCCCGGCTATCCGCTTTTCCTGGCACTCTGCTTCAAGCTGTTCGGAATTGACAATTACTTTGCTGCCGTGTGCGTCCAGGTGGGGTTGGACTTGTTGAGCTGTGTGCTGCTGGCCGAATTTGCGCGGCGCATGGTGGCGCCGGCACATTCGCGCTGCGCGGCGCTGGCCACGCTCTGGCTCAGCTGCCTTTGTCCCTTCACTGCCTCGTACACGGCGTTTCCTCTCGCCGAGTCGGCGACTGTCTTCGCCCTGGCGCTGGCCATGTGGGCCATGGCCCGATTTGTCGACCGGCCGCGCTGGAGCAACGCCGTGATTTTCACATTGGCGGTCACTTTGGCCGCGCTGTTGCGCCCTGACGGCGTGTTGGCCGCTCTGGCATTCACCCCGGCCATGCTGATGGCAGCACGGCGGCGCAATGGTGGAGGGGCCATTCCAACCCGAAGGCTGGTGAGCATGACGGCGGCTTGCGCTTTGCTGGCGATGGCGCCGTTTGCGGCGTGGACCGCGCGCAACTGGCGTGTCTTTCATGTTTTCGAGCCATTGGCGCCGCGGACGGCCACCGATCCTGGCGAGGTCGCCACTCCCGGGTGGGAGCGCTGGGTGAAAACATGGTGTCTCGATTTTGTTTCCACTGATGAGATTTATTGGAATGTGCCCGATGGCAAGCTGGAGTTGAGCCAACTCCCCTCCCGTGCCTTCGACTCGCCGGCTCAGTACCAGGAAACGGCGGCATTGGCCAACGCTTATGAAGAAAATGGGGAGGAGATTTCGCCCCAGATCGATGCCGGTTTTGCGCGGCTGGCCGCCGAGCGCGTTGCCGCGCATCCGCTGCGTTCAATCGTGTGGATGCCGCTGGGCCGCGTGGCCGACATGTGGCTGCGCCCGCGCGTTGAAAACCTGAATATCGACCTCGACTGGTGGGTCTACAAGCATCATCACAAAGAGACGGAGTTCAGCTGCGCCTATGCGGCGTTGAACGCGGTGTATTTGCTGCTGGGAATTGCCGGGTTGCTGCTGCGCCCGCGCTATGGGGGCGCGCTGCTGGCCTACTTGGTGTTGCGCAGCGCGCTCCTGCTCACCGTCGCGGCGCCTGAAGCGCGCTATACGCTGGAATGCTTCCCCATGCTGTTTGCGGCGGGCGGCGCGGCTGTTTGCCGCCTGCGGGCCGGCGCGAAGTAATGGAACGCCGGACCCCCGTCCGGGCTACTTCGCGAAATTGAATGCATCCTTGGGCAACGGGCTGTTCAACTTGATGTCGGTGTAATGACACTGATACGACTGCCCCTGGCCCTCGTTGAAGATTTCCTTCAGACTGATCGCCCGATTGGGATCGATCCAGATGGTGACTTCGGGAATATTCTTGCGCACCTCAGGATCCTTGGCGACGAGTTTCAGCTTATCGGTGTTGATGCCGTCGATGGTTTCCTCGCCCAGATAGGTGATGTCCCATCTTTCTTTCAACTGGTCGCCGCTGGCGCCGAAGCCCAGCATCAGGTAGCTCTCGTATTTGCTCGCCTGGCTGTAAACCTTGGCCTCTTTTTCCTTGCCGGTATCAGACACCCTGAAAACCCCGCCGGAATAGATATAGGTCTTGCCACTGGGCTGGCCGTTGTGCTGGGTAAAGTGTGCGGCGATTTGCAAGCCATTGCCCTTGCGATCGTAATAGGCCATTCCCTTCATCACATCGGTATCGGGAACCGGATCGGTTTGCACCGCATCGTCTTCGACACTTGCTGAGATGCTGTGAAAGCCGCGAGCCGCGGCATTGAGCTTCTGCATTACCGTGTTGAGATCCTGGGCGCGCGCCGGCGCAAGCAGCAACCAGGCTGCGAGAAAGATAGCAAAACCAGGAAAAGTCTTATTTCGATGCATCGCGCTCCTTATTAGCGGGTGTTTCAAACATTGGCTTTGAAAGGGCACGGCTTCAGGCGTGCCGCACGAAGCCCGCAAATCATGCGGCTTTAGCCGCTGAGGGATGGTTTCCCTCCGACATCGGTCGAATTTTTTCGAAACCAGCCCCAACTGCGTTTGACGCGGTTTGGGGCTTTGAGGATGCGAAAAAGTGGGATCAGCGGTGCGCCCAGACCTTCCAGGCGACGTGTCCCTGCGCGTCGGTGACCGTTTCCCAGCGTTGCACAAAAACCGCATCGCCGGTGACGGGCTCAATGGCCTCACGCAGCGCTTTTTTCACCTGGCTCGTGGAGGCGTTGGGAGGAATCTTCACGTCGGAGGCCTGAACGGTGACAATCACGCCACGGCCTTCCGGAACAACCACGAGCGGATGCGCCGGGCCGGTCACCACCGACGGCCTGGCTCCGTAATTCCACAAGTGCGGCGTGACAAAGATGAAAAGCAGAATCAGCGACACCATGATGTCGTAATGAACCGATCCGCGCTCGAAGGTCCAGTAGAAATAGCTGCTGAATATCTGCTTGAAACCGCGTTTGGGCTCCGTAACCGGTCCGCTGGATGTGGAAGATGCCATCAGTGCTCCCTAACAATTTTATCCGTTCCGCCCATGTAAGGACGGAGGATTTCAGGAAGCTGCACCGAGCCATCGGCCTGTTGGTAATTCTCCAGAATTGCCAGCCAGGTGCGCCCCACCGCCAGGCCGCTGCCGTTGAGCGTATGCACAAACTCAAGTTTCGCCTTGGGGCCGGACGGACGGTAACGGATATTGGCCCTCCTCGCCTGGAAGGCGTCGAAGTTGGAGCAGGAGGAGATTTCGCGGTACAGATTCTGGCCCGGCAGCCAGACCTCCAGATCGTACGTTTTGGCCGACGAGAAGCCGGTATCGGCCGTGGAGAGAAGGACGCGCCGGTACGGCAGCTCCAGTGCCTCCAGAATCTCTTCGGCGTCGCGCGTAAGCCGCTCGTGTTGCGCGTCGGAGTCTTCGGGGCGCGTGAACTTCACCAGCTCCACCTTCTGGAACTGATGCTGGCGGATAATGCCGCGCGTATCTTTGCCCGCCGCGCCGGCTTCGGCGCGGAAGCACGGCGTGTAGGCGGTGAAGGAAATCGGCAGGCGCGCTTCGTCGAGAATTTCGTCGCGGTAGAGATTGGTGACGGGAACCTCGGCGGTGGGAATGAGCCAGTGGTCGTTGTCTTTGTATTCGCCGCGTGACGCGGCATCGGCGTCGGCATCAGAACACCGAAAAAGATCTTCGGCAAACTTGGGCAAATTGCCGGTCCCGAAAAGAGACTTTGAATTCACCATGAACGGAGGCAGCACCTCAGTGTAGCCATGCTTGTGCGTGTGCATGTCGAGCATCAAGCCGATAAGCGCCCGCTCCAGCCGCGCTCCCGCGCCCATGTACACAGCGAATCGCGCACCGCTCAGCTTGGCCGCGCGCTCCAGATCGAGAATGCCAAGCGCTTCGCCGATTTCCCAATGGGGCTTGGGCCCAAAGTCGAATTTGCGCCGCTCGCCCCACTCTTTCACCACCTTGTTATCGGCCTCGGAAGTGCCGGCAGGCACCTCGTCGCGGGTGAGGTTGGGCACGCGTGCCAGCGAAAGGCGCATCTTTTCGTCGAGACCGGTCGCGATCACGTCGAGTTCGTCGAGCGTGTCTTTCAGCGCGCGCGTCTCGTCCATCACCGCCGCGGCTTCATCGTTCTTGCCGGCTTTTTTCAGCGCTCCAACATGCTGGCTGAGCTCGTTGCGGCGGGCCTTCAATTGTTCGGCCTGCGTGATGGCCTCGCGGCGGCGCTTGTCCAGAGCGCGAAAATCGCCCAGCAACGCGGCCGGGTCGGCTCCCCGCGCACGCAACTTCTCTTCCACCAGCTCCAGATTGGCGCGAACAAACCCTAAATCAAGCATTCTGACCTTATTTTAGTTGAACAACGCCATCACAAAACTGGGCGCCCCATCCTAAACGCGTACTTTGCGTTTAGGGTGGGGGCGAGACCAAACCCGCCGCCGAACTCCGACGGCGTGCCAACGCTAGAAGCTAGTAGCTAGTAGCTGCTATTTCAATCGGCCGCTTTGCTGGCGCCCGGCGTCGGTCCCGCCTGGGTCTGCTCCTTCCACCCTGGCAGAGTCTGGTCGCCGGTGATCAGCCGCGCGCCGCGTGTGAAGGTGAAATACGTCCACACCCAATTGGCGATCACCGAGAGGCGGCTGCGGAAACCGATAAGAAAAGTGATGTGAACCGACACCCAGATGAACCACGCGGGAAAGCCGCTCAAATGCGCTTTGAACGGCCACTTCACGTTGCCGATTGCAGCCATGCGGCCGATGGTCGCCATATCGCCCTTGTCGAAATACCGGAAAGCGGGCCGCGGCTTGCCGTCGAGGTCGGCGGCAATCATTTTGGCCAGGTGCTTGCCCATCTGGATGGCAGGCTGAGCCATGCCGGGGATCTGCTGCCCGTCCTGCTCCAGGTGCGCAAGATCGCCGAGCACGAAAACTTCGGGCAGACCCGCCGGATTGAGCCGGTCATCGACCATAACGGCGCCACGATGATCCAAATTCACCTTGGGCGGCGCGCCCAGCATTTTGCCCAGCGGCGACGCCTGCACACCCGCGGCCCAAAGCGTAACCACTGCTTCAATGCGCTCGCCATTGGCTTCCACCCAGCCCGGGCCCACCCCCGTCACCTGCGCGCCCAGGTGCACTTCAACTCCAAGGTGCCGCAGAATCGCCTCGGCCTTATCGGAAAGATCGGGAGGAGAAGCAGCCAGGACGCGCTTGCCTCCGTCCAGCAGAAGCACACGGCTTTTTGTGGGATCGATGTGCCGGAAGTCATGACGCATGTAGAGCTGCGTAATATCGCTGATGGCTCCCGCCAGTTCCACGCCGGTGGGCCCGGCGCCAATCACTACGAAGTTGAGCGGGGGATGCCATCCCTGCTCCAGCGTCTGGCGCTCAGCCAGCTCGAACACCAGCAGCACGCGCCGGCGAATCTCCACCGCGTCTTCGAGAGTTTTCAGTCCGGGCGCCAGCGGCTCCCAGTCATCGTGGCCGAAATAGGAGTGCGTTGCGCCGGTGGCCAGCACCAAGTAGTCGTAGTCGAGGCGCGCGCCGCTCTTCAGGCTCACGTTGTGCGCCGCTGTGTCGATGGCCACCACTTCGTCCATCAGCACTTCGGTATTGCGCTGCCGCCTCAGGATGGTGCGGATGGGCTGGGC
>JASHYS010000200.1 GCA_030042915.1 Acidobacteriaceae bacterium | reverse complement strand
TCTCTTGAAGACCATCTGGTGAATCTTGAAAACGCTTTGATGGACCTTTGGGCAAGGCAGTGGGAGTGGCGCGAAATTGTGGTGGTCAGCGTTGCCATGTTGATTGCGCTCGCGGCCGCGCGCATCATCTATTTCGTCCATTGGCTCTACGGCCCCAGCAAAGAAGCCGTTGCGCCGCTCTGCCAGTTGCTTGGCCTGGCCATTTTGCTGGTGCCGGGCAAAGGGCAGGTGCATCGCGCCGAGAGAGTCAGCGGAGCGAAAAAATTTCTGGTCGGATGCTTCCTGATTCTTGTTCCCTGCTGCGCGCTGCCGGCTTTCGGCTTTGCCGATCCCGGCGGAATGGTCGGCGGGCTGGCGCTTTTGATCCCATTCTTGTTCGTTGTCGTGCTGGGCGATCACCGCCCGCTTGCGAAATGGTGGGCGGGAGCATTCCTGGTGCTCTCGGTCTTTATCGTACTGTTGACGTTCTTTCCGGAATGGGCAAAACCATGGCCCCGGGTGTACACGCGTATCGCCATTGCCGAACATCCTTCAAAATGGGCGCAGGAACAATGGCTGACGCAGGAGGCATATGGCAAGGACGGCCAATCGCTTGCCCAGCAATTTGCGTTCGGCGACGAGCATCGATGGGCGAACCTGCGCATGATCCGGATCGGCGCCTACACCGGCGTCGGCTTCGGTAACTCCAGCCCGCAAAAGGCAGGAATCGCTCTGAACACCGTCCAGGCCGACAGCACCTACGCGTTTTACATTGCCAGCGAGCACGGCGCGTGGGGCGGGGTGTTTCTTCTGCTGCTGGCGGCGCTTCCCCTGGCTCTGGTTGCGTGGCGCCACCGCCGCGCATCGGGCTCTTCCTGGCTCGCTGAACTGCTCTACATCATCACCGGCGCGTTTTTTCTCGAAACCCTGGCGCAGGTGCTGATGAACAGCATGCAGACCATCCCCTTCGCAGGCCGCAATTTGCCTCTGCTTTCGGTCTACTCGCCTTCCGACGTGCTGCGCTGGTCGGTGCTGTTCTCGTGCGCTGTTCTCATCATGGTTGCAGACCGCGATCCGCAAGAAGGAGGGATAGCGAACAGCCTGGGTTGGAGGAACAGGGCCATGTCCGTCGTTGTCACCCTGGCCTGCGTTTCCCCAGTCTTCATCCTCATCCAGGGGCAATTGGCCGACCGCACGCTCCAGGACCGCAACCCGGGCCAGGAAATTGCGGTTGGCGCAGTGCCGCCCATCTACGACCGTGACGCCCAGGTTCGCGCTCAAGTGGACCAGATTCGCAGCCAACTGAAGTTCAATCCCCAAACCGGCCGCATTGAATTCGTTTCTGCCCAGGATTTGGCCGCAAACAGAAACACGCAACTGCAGCAGGAGATCGAGCGCTTCAATGGACTTGAGGATTCGCTGAAAATCGTCTCCCCTGGAGGCAATGTCCTGCGTAATTCCGGCGATGCCAGAAGATTCATCAGGCAAATCACGTCACTCAAGAGCGTCGACGACTACATGAAGCTGATGGACGAATGGAAGCAGGAGTCGGCTGGGATGCAATCGGCGGCATTTCCTCCTCTATTCCGCGTTGAAGAACGGCCTTCGGGCGTGGGTTCCGATCAATTCTCTGCGTCTGAAGCGAGCCAGTTCGAGATTCAGGCCAATCCCGCCTACGACACCATGGTCGATCTCGACACCAGGCTCACGCCCACCGGCTTGAAGACCATCGCCTGGCGAAATGGGTCGGGCGACAGTTGGCTGCTCCAGGGCCCAGGCGTGCAGTTAACCATCGCCACCGTCTCCGGCGCCAATGAGCAGCGGGCGAAGGTGATCCTGTCGCCGATGAAAGGCGTGAAGAACAAAGTTGTCCGGTTCACGGCGTCAACGCAGCAAACCAGCGGCAAGTCGCAGATCGTTCTCAATTGCGCCAACGATTCGGGATGGAAGATTCCTTTTTGGCCCTTCAAACGATCGGGAAACGGCCAGACGGTGCTGGTCGACATTGACGCCACCGGCAGCGGCATCACGCTGAGCGCGGCAGACGTAAAGCTTGAGTATCAGCCGGCCGGCGGAATTGGATTCAAAGACTTGAACGGCCATGTCCGCTTGAGCGACGGCGCGCGCTTCACCACGCGGCAAAGCGTTTGCAAACTGCCCACCGCGCCGGCCTTTACGCTCACGCATTCCAGCGCCGGAGCCCTGGTGGGAGCTGCCTGGGTCGACGGCGAGTGGGACGCCGCATACGACACCGGCGCTCATTTGATCTGGCTCGAGCAGCTGGCGCGGTTCTCGCAGTCGGAACACGGCAAGCAGCTTCAGTTCGACCGCGTGACCCTCGATCCCAAGCTGCAGGCGGCGGCGCAGGAATCCGTTGACGAACATGGCCGCGAGTTGCAGGTAAGGCTGCTCGCCGCGGCCATTCCGCTCTGCGCCGAGCACAATTGCGGCGTGGTTGCTGAAGGCGGCACGAAAATTCCCGGGCAACTGGAGCGGCAGCGGGTTGAGGCAAGGCGCCTGTTTCTTCCGCCGCGCGTGGCTATCTCCATCATGAATCTCGATGGCGAGGTTCTTGCGCTCGCCGGATGGCCGCGCAGCTCGAGCACGGACCAATGGGAAGCTGTGACCGGCGCAGACGGAAAAACCACGGTAGACGTGCAGCCGCCCGCCCGGTGGCTGGCAACGCAGGCGCCCGCCGCCATCAGGAATCGCTACCTGGGCGACAGGAACTTCGACCTGCTGGTGGCCGGGTCGTCAAGCAAGCCCATCTGGGCGGCTGCATCCCTCGACGTCAATCCCCGCCTGGTTCACTTGAGCGTGCGCGGAATCACTCCCGATAACGAACTCTTCGGCATTCCCATTCCGGGTGCGCCCTGGAAGGGAACAAACTCTGGCGACCACTGGATCGATTTCACTCATTATCTTGCCGACTCCAACAATAACTACCAGGTCCGCCTGAATTTTCTTGGGCTCGCTCATCCCGATCCGGGAGCGAATGTGGTCGACGTGGAGAAGAACAGGGACGGCACGGACTATGAAACCACGTCGAAGCTCGAGACATTTTCCACCCAGCCCTGGGAACGCGCTCCCGATCTGAGTGCATACGGCTTCAGCCACAGAACTCCGGGAAAACTGAGCGGGTTGGAAGACAGCCAGCTGGCGCTGGCCATCCAGGCGCATTTCCCCGTCAATATTGCGCAGGAGAACAAGGTTCGCCGCTCCTACGACATTTCGTTCTGGTCGGGCGACGAAACCGACAACCTGGTTGTTACCGATGGTGTCGACGAACGATGGGGCCAGTTGAGCTCCATCAGCCCCGCAGCCACCAACTTCCGATTCGACGCCACCAGCACTGACGCGCATCTGAGGGAATTTGCCTCGCCGCGTTCCTTCATCAGCGTGCTCCTGGGCGGCTCAACCAACATGTGGTCGAATCTCGATCTGCCATCGAGCATCTACACCGCCATGTCGGGAAGGCCGATTGTGCCCCACATTGGCGTATTGCCGCGGACCGCATCGACGCGCGACTCGCTCAAGCCCGAAAGCTTTCTCCCGGTTCGAGCCGGCCTGGAAGAAATGATTCAATCGGGAACCGGAGCGCCGTTTCTGTCGGATAAATATGGCGGCGAGCGCGCGCTTTCCCGAACCCTGGGCCCCGACTACGCCTTCTACGCCAAGACCGGCACGCTTGAAACCCTTGTAGAGAACAAGGAGGCCGGAGATCTTGCGCTGGCGCGCATTGTGCTGGTAATCATCCCCAAGGGAGCGCAAAAATCGCGAGCGCACAAGGGGCTGATCCTGTCGCTCGTCTCAGAGTACGGGGGCATGAGCAACTCTGAGTCGAATTCGGCGGTAGAGTGGGTGAGCGATTTTGTCTATTCCAACAGTGACCTTTTGAAAGACGCGATGAAGTAGTATCAAGAGGCAGTTGTAGCACACGCACGACCCTAAAAAAAATATTCAGAAAATTTGAATTTCCACAGTAAATCCCCCAAAAGTGTGATTCCAAACACCAAAGATCTGTCGGTTCGTGATTTACACTGAGCCCAATAACAAGTTTAAAAAACACAACAGCACTTATAGTTTTTTGGCGGACGGCGAGTTTCTGCGGCTTTGTTTGAAGCTGCTCTTTGCCGTTTCAAAACGACCTAATTGCCTTAGATTGAATTACTCTAATCGATTTAACCTCCATTATTGCCCTCACATGAAGTGAAGACGGCAGGCCCCGGCAATGCTTTGCGCCGGGATGGCGTGGCCACGACCGCGTGCTGATGCACGCCACGGTCCCAGGAACCGCCTCCCTGCCCTCGAGATTGGTCGTTCTTAGGAAGTCCTCCCTGTCTTGGAAAATTCTCACCGCACCAGTGCGGCTAGTTCCAGTTGATTGCCTCAGCAGTGCGTGTTCCAGCCGATCTGACCAAGGGATTGATCGGCGGTGCACGTTAAATCCGCCTCGCCGCAGTCGGCGAGTTGGCAACCAGGATTCTAGTGGCGGGGTTAGGCATCAAATCGAGGGCTATCAAGGCGATGGACCTCCCGGAAGCGCGGATGCGCGCGAAACTGGGAGCTGAAATGCCGATGAGTCACCGTGCGCGCCCACTCCGCAGGAAAAGGTGACCCATGGGTTTCAATTACTTCGAGTGGAGTTCTTCTAGGCGGAAGCCCGGCTTCCGTATGTCAAAACCGTCGCGGCCAGAAATCTGCGCGCTGGCCTCATTCTTTATAACCTGCGCTTTGCTGCTCTTCTGCACTCAATCTGCATATAGCGAGTCCGCGCCGGTCATTAAGTCTCTCACGGCGTCTCCAGCGGTGATCGCCAAGGACGGAAGCTCTACGCTTTCGTGGGTAATCCAGGGAGCGACCAAGGTTTCGCTCACCGGCCCTGGCGGGTTTTACAGAGGAGAAGGACAGGTTGACTCCATCGTCCTTGATCCTATCCCCGCGACGATGACTTTCACCCTGACCGCGACCAACTCCGTCGGGTCAGTATCTGCAACAGTTACGGTAACGGTTGGAACTCCAGCGGCACCCGCGGCCCCCACGATCAGCTCGTTCACGGCCTCCCCCTCCAGCATGAGTGCAGGAGGCAGCAGCACCTTAAGCTGGTCCACATCCGGAGCGACCAGTGTCTCTATCTCTCCCGGGTCGTTTACGTCTGCCTCCGCAAGTGGGTCGACAAGCGTGAGTCCAACAGCAACGACGACGTATACGCTGACGGCCACAAACTCGACGGGCTCGGTTACGTCAAAAGCCACCGTAACGGTTGCCGCCCAAAGCATGCCTGCGATCAGCTCTTTCACGGCGAGCCCTGCGAGCATCAACTCCGGCTCAAGCACCTCGCTGAGCTGGTCGACAACCGGGGCCAGCAGCGTGGCTATCACGCCTGGCAGCTTTACCTCAACCGCAGCGAGCGGCTCTATGTCCATGAGCCCAGCAGCAACGACGACTTATACACTGACAGCCGGAAACTCGACGGGTTCGGTTACGTCAAAAGCCACCGTAACAGTCGCTGCCCAAAGCCTCCCTACGATCAGCTCCTTCACGGCGAGCCCCACGAGCATCACGTCAGGCTCGAGCACCTCGCTGAGCTGGTCGACTACCGGGGCCAGCAGCGTGGCCATCACGCCCGGCAGCTTTACCTCAACGGCAGCGAGCGGCTCTACGACCGTGAGCCCGACAGCGACAACGACCTACACTCTGACGGCGACTGACTCTGCCGGCTCGGTGACTGCTGTGACGCCGGTGACGGTAACGGCGGCCGGCAGCGCGCCCTCGATCACTTCGTTCACCGCGAGTCCGGCCAGCATCACGTCGGGATCGAGTTCTACGCTGACCTGGGTGACGACGGGATCGACCAGCATCGCCGTCACGCCCGGAACCTACACCTCCGCTTCGGCGAGCGGCTCAACTAGCGTGAGCCCCACGACCACCACTACCTACACCCTGACAGCAACCGACGCGTCGGGATCGACCACCGCATCGGCCAAAGTAACAGTAGGAACATCATCGAGCGGCGGCACGCTTTCGATCACCACCTCCTCTTGCCCCGGCGGAACGCAGAACACCGCGTATATCGGCTGCACCATCACCGCTACCGGAGGAACTCCGCCATACACCTTCTCGGTCAAGTCAAGCGACAGCTATCCTACCCTGCCTGAAGGCATGTCGCTCGATGCGTCGACCGGGGATATCACTGCGCCCATCATCGGCGGCCAGGGCTGCTACACGCCCCAGATCACCGTGACCGACTCAACCGGCGCGACGGCGACGGCGAGCATCACCTTCCAGCTCAACGGCAGCAACGCTTACATGTCGAGCGTCTTTCCGTCGACGTCCATCTTCCACCAGCGCGTCGACGCCGCCACCACCAACCTGCCCGTGGATACTTCGCCGGCCGCGCCCATCTACTCCGGTTATCAGAGCTCAACCGTCAAAGCCTTCTTCGGATGCACGGGTAACTCACCGTGGCCCGATGGCATTCCCGGCATCGAGGTTCCCTATAACCAGCCGGATGTCTCGGTAGCCACTACCGAATACCAGTCCTACTTCA
>JASHYS010000199.1 GCA_030042915.1 Acidobacteriaceae bacterium | reverse complement strand
ACTTTGAGGCCATTCTTAGTCTGGTCGTCAATATTGACGGCGAGCCTGAAAAAGTCTGCCTCGTGCAATCAGCTGGATATGGGCTCGACGCAAAGGCGGCAGAGGCGGTCCAGCAGTTTAGGTTCGCCCCGGCAACGGAGGATGGCAGGCCCGTGGCCTCACGCATCCAAATCCAGACAGAATTCAGTGTTAACTAGCGCGATCCTGGAGGTCGCTGGCAAACGGCGAGCCCAATAAGCGCATTGGGAAAGCGGTCGCAGACGCTTCGGCTGCGGCCGATCGCGAGCGAAACGGCCTTCGCTCAGGATGACCGCGGGCAGTTAATTCGCGGCACCCTTCAGCTCTGCCAGCGTTTTCTCCAGACTTGCCGCATCTTCCACGTTCAGCGACTTCAGCGCCGGATCGATCTGCTTGAGCAGCCCGCAGAGAACCTTGCCGGAGCCGACCTCGATGAAAATCTCAGTTCCCGCCGTTTTCAGCGTCTGCATGCAGTCTACCCAACGCACCGCGCCGGTCACCTGCCGAATGAGCGCGTCGCGCGTGGCGTCGGCGGTGGTGACAAGGGCGCCGGTGACATTGGCGGCGACGGGAATGTGCGGGTCACCGAGCGCAAGCCCCGCGAGCACGCGCGCAACCTCTTCCTGCGCGGGCTGCATGAGCTCGCTGTGAAAGGGCGCGCTGACCGCGAGCGCAACCACTTTGCGTGCGCCTTTGGCCTTGCAAAGGGCCGACGCTTTCTCCACGGCCGCAGCGGCGCCGGAGATGACAGTCTGATTGGGCGAGTTGAGGTTGGCAGCCTGGACGGTCAGGCCGGTTTCGCGCGCAGCCTCGTCGCAGGCCTCAGCCACCAGCGTGGCATCGAGCGCCAGCACAGCGGCCATGGCGCCCTGGCCGGCCGGAACCGCCTGTTGCATGGCGCGCCCACGGGTTTTGACGGCGCGCACGGCTTCGGCAAAGCTGAGCGTCCCAGCGACGACGTGCGCCGACCACTCTCCGAGCGAATGTCCCGCGGCCAGCGAGGGCTTAACCCCGTGTTCGGCAAGCGCGCGCGCCGAAGCCACGCTGACGGTCAAGATGGCGGGCTGCGTGTTTTCGGTCAGGCGCAGTTGTTCTTCGGGCCCCTCGAAGCAGAGACGCGAGATGGGAAAGCCGAGCGCGGCGTCAGCCTCGGCGAAGGTTTGCGCTGCGGCGGGAAAGCGGTCAGCCAGCTCCTGGCCCATGCCGACGGCCTGTGAACCCTGCCCGGGGAAGAGGAAGGCAATTTTCTCTGACATTCGTCAAGGATTTTATCGTGTCGCCGGCAGCGAGTCCTATCCCACGAGCGAAAAGCAGTCATCCATTGACGGAAGAGGCGCGGGCAAGACGCCCGCACGACAGCCGGCAAGGATATCGGCGCCACGGTTCCCTGTTCCCTGCTTTTCAGTTCCAGCGCTTCTTGTCGTCAGGGTCTTCGTCGATGAGCCGGCCCTGACCGTCGAATTTCACGGTGCGGCCCTGCGAGCGCATGTAGACCTCGAACTTGCGGGCGGCGCGGCGGCGCTTCCAGCGGTAGTAGCGGTTGCGCATGCCGTACCAGCTCTCGCTCAACGTGAACGACATGCCCCGCCGCGGAGCCGCGCGCGCGTAGAGCAGGCCGGCGAGCGCGCCCCCGAGCTGGGCAAAGGCGTACATTCGCTGCTGGCTGAAGAGCATGGCGATGGCGATAAGGCCATAGATGATGACCATGTAGCGCGCCTTGATGCCGATCACAAAAAACATGAGGAATTGCACGTCGCCGTAAAGCAGGCCGATGGCGGCCAGGAGCCCGAAGATGCCGCCAAAGCATCCATAAAGCGGGATGGGGAGTACGGAGTAGCCCAGCGTGCCGCTGGCCGCGTAGATGGCCAGCCCCGCCGCGGCCGTGCCCAGGACCGAAACAGCGTAAAGGCCGGTGACCCAACCCGCATTGTGGAAGCCCTCGAGGAACCCGGCAACGAACCAGAGCGAGAGCAGCTCGAGAAGCGTGCCCAGCAGGCCGGGATGCACGAAACTATAGGTGAGAGGCTGCCATAGCGCCCCGTGGAGGAAGGCCGGCGGGTCAAAGGTAAGCAGACCCACAAGCTGGGCCGAAACTGAGGAAAACGCAAAACTGGCCACCAGCAGGGCGAAGTAGGCGGCCAGGTTGATAAGGATCAGCCGGCGCGTAGCGCCCTTGAAATCGGGGAAGGCAAACGGGCTTGACCCAATGCGCGGCATCGCAGTTCTCAGAGTAAACGCTGGAGCGGGATGATGTCATTGGCGGCGGTGGGCAAGCCCGGAACGGGCGCACAAACAGCGATGCATTTGGCGAAGACGGCACTTTACCCGCAACCCAGACGGCCACAAATCGTCTGAATGATGCGAGGAGTATTGGCCTCTTGACCTGAGGCCCTGTTCTCACTAAAACTAGCGATGGTCACGGAAATTGTGACGTCTTTATCCCACGATAGGAAGAGGTATCCGGCGTTGATTTCAGTACCAAAGCACATCTCGAGCCCAAGCGCCGCAGAGCGATCGGCGGTCGAGCAACGTAACCAGAACTGCGAAAGGATGCAAGGAGGCCCCCATGCCGAACTGCCCTGAATGCGAGAATGCTCTGGACATCGACGCCGATGAAGTAGAAGAGGGCGACGTCGTGGCCTGCGAAGAGTGTGGATCGGAGTTCGAAGTGGTGGGCGTGGACCCGCTGGAGCTGGCGCGCGTGGAAGAGGACTTCGAAGAGGATGATGAACCTTTCGAAGAGGACGAGGAGGAGTGAAGATGAGCCGAAGCTGGCTGGCAGCGGTGGGATGTGCCCTTCTGGTGGTGGGCATCGCGCCTGGGAGCTCGCGGGACGCGCTGCTGACGCCAGGCGCGGCGTGGGGCCAGAACCTTGGCCAGCGCACGGTCTCAGGTACGGTGCTGAATGTGAATTCGGAGCCCGTGGTGGGCGCCACGGTGTTCCTGAAGAACGAAAGGAACAAGTCGATCCGCAGCTATACCTCTACGGCCGACGGCCACTTTCATTTTGCCCAAATCGACATGAGCGTGGACTGGGATCTGTGGGCCGAGAAGGACGGCAAAAAGAGCGCGACCAAGACGGTAAGCTCGTGGGACGACCGCAAGGACTTTATCTCGGACCTGAAGCTGAAATGAGCGCGCCGGCGCGCAGAGCTATTTGGGCTTGCCGCGGCTGGAAAGCGCAAACTGGTTGCCGTCAGGATCCTTGAAGACGGCAGAGGTGCCCCAGGATTCGGTCTTGG
>JASHYS010000198.1 GCA_030042915.1 Acidobacteriaceae bacterium | reverse complement strand
CGCTCCAGGAACCGGTTCATCGCGCCGGTCGACACGCGCTTGCGCCGCTCTTTGGCCACGGTCACCACTTCGCGCAGCACGCGTGCTGTGCCTTTGCGTTCCGTTCCCGTGCCTTCGAGCGCCGAAAGAAAAAGCACCGGCGCATAGTCCAGATACTTGAGCGTTGCGCGCAGCTGCCGTTCGAAGATCGCGCGATCGGCGGGCTTCTTTCCATCGGTTCGTCCCGTGGTCACCGCATCCCACTTGTTCACGATGATGATCACGCTGCGCCCGCTCTCGTGCGCATATCCGCCGATGGTCGCATCGCTCGCCGTCACGCCCTCCGTTGCGTCGATCACCAGCAGCGCCACGTCAGCGGCCTCAAGATGCCGCCGCGCCATCACCACGCTCAGCTTCTCCGCCATCAATTTCGTTTTTCCCTTGCGGCGAATCCCCGCCGTGTCCACAAAGCGCAGCCTGCTTCCCTCGAATTCCACCATCTCGTCTACCGCATCGCGCGTTGTACCCGCAACCGGCGACACAATCGCCCGCGTCGTGCCCGTCAGCGCATTCAGCAGCGTGCTCTTACCCACATTCGGCCGCCCAATAATCGCCACCGAGGTCTCGGGCGGCTCAAACTCCCCATGTACGCGGATTTGCTTCTGCGTTTGCGCCGATCTTCCACCGGGAACCAGCGGTCCGCCTTCTTCAATTTCGTCCTCGATCGCTTCCTCGATCTCCTCCCCGGCCTTCGCCGATCCATCCACCGATGGGCGTCCCACGCTCGCCGGGTGCCCCATCCTAACTGTGCTAGGGTGGGGTTCGCCGCTGGCCCTCCGACCCGACTCGCTGCCTTGCTGACTCGCTCCCTTGTTCCCTTGCTCGCTTGCTCCCTGCTTTTCCGCAATCGCATCCAGCAGCTCGGCCACTCCGCGCCCATGCTCAGAGCTGATGGCAAACACGTCGCGAATCCCCAGCCGCCGGAAATTCTCTGCCTCGGCCGCCAGGGCCTCGCCTTCCACTTTGTTCACTGCCAGGAAGAGCGGTTTCTTCAGGCGCTGCAACAGCCGCGCCAGATCGTAATCGGGTTTTGCCAGCTCTGTCCTCGCGTCCACCACCATCACCAGCGCGTCGGCCTCGTCCAATGCCACGCGCGCCTGCGCAAGGATCTCTGCCGCCATCAGGTCGCGGTCGTCGGGCACAATTCCGCCCGTATCCACCACGCGGAACCGGCGTCCTGCCCACTCAAATTCGCCATAAATTCGGTCGCGCGTGATCCCCGGCTCGTCGCCCACAATCGAACGACGCCGGCCCGTCAGCCGGTTGAACAGCGTGCTCTTGCCCACGTTGGGCCGCCCCACGATGGCAATGAGCGGTTCGCCGCGACGCGCCATCGCGGCTGGCGGTGATGCATCCGATCTGCGAAGCGTCGGCAAAGTTTTTCTCCTGGAATCGCAAGCCGGAGTGGAAAAAATGGCAGCTCAGTCCTGCCTCAGTATCTTTTGTCGCAGCGGATGGGTCAATCTGAGCCGCCGCGATGGCGCCTGAGAGTTTCCTTACCTTGGTCCCGCCAAACAGGCATCCAACTTGCCTCACGCCTCGCCGGAGGCGCGCCATGCACGTTCATCCCGCTGCTATCGGACAACACCCCTTGAGTGCCTACGCGGCAGGCAACGAGCGTGCCATGGCCGCCCAGCGCGCCGCCGAAGTCCGCAAGCGCCTGCTCAAATCCGCGCAGGGCATTGACGAAGAAGCCGCCTCCGATCCTGACACAGTTCTCCTCATCGGCCAATGGCTCGACTCGCGCCACAGCCAGGTTCTGCCCGCTGATGAATATCAGGCTGCCGAGTCCGGCAATGACCCCGACTTCGGCTGAGACTCCCCCGTCCCAATTCGCCCCATCCTACATCGAGAAGGCGACCGAACTCACACCCTTGCTTCGACACCGGCCGACTCAGGTATCCGATGATCGAGGGTGCCAACTATCCTGGTCCCTACCCAGAGAGCCACCGGGAATACCAGACTCGAGATCATGAGGCCTACAAAGTCGCGATCAAGACCCAAAATCTCGTTCACCCGCGGTCCAAGATCGTGCTGAGACGCCCGGACCAGAGTGTCATAAACTCCGCCAAGAGGGGCCACGATGGGGAGCAGCAGAAAGCCCAGGAGGCGGTAAATGAGATCGGCAGGCGATACCGGCCGACTGATAGAAAAAACAAGAGAGCTGCACAGCCTGGGAATAAAGAGGAAAGCAGACCATGCCAAGACGCTGCCGCCAAGCTCGCCGAGCAGCAGAGCTTTTGCCAGCGGCATATACCTCTTGACCGCATAAGCTAACACCAGCAATCCGGCGCTCACACACACCAGGGACTGTGTCCCCAGGACAAGAACATTGAAAATCAGCTGAGTGCCGCCGGGCCCGAACAGATATTGATCGCTGTACCGCAATTCGCTAAGCGCACGCGGATCTGACATCACCCCCAGTGGGAGCAGCAGCGTGAACGCCGTTGCCGTCGCAATCGCGGCCCGTTTCCAGCTCCGTATCTTGCGGAACGCGATCACTGTGCACGCCGCCTGCATGGTTGCGAACAGAAGCGCACCAGGAACCAGTCTCCACGGCATAAAGCTAAAATTCGACGCAAGTTCAGGCTGGTCGGTCACACAAATCACCAAAGCAAAAAGACAAAGCGAAACGGGCAGTACCGCCGCCTTCGCAATGGCAAAGACGATCACGTTGGGCCAACGTATACTTTTGTCGCCAACTCCAATAAGTCGTGCGAAATCGCTTTCTCTCAGGTCCCGCTCGGCGTGGTGATAGGCGACTTGCTGCGGGGCGATTTTGCCCTGTTTGATGCGCCGCACCGTGCGCATTGCCGACCCCAGTGGGCTGAAGAACGACCTCAAAGCCCGGACAGGTCCCCGCCAACTGGGAGCAATGGGAATCGGCGTCCAGTCTGCTGCGAAGCAAAAGAATCGCGCGTCTCCCAGGGACTCTGGCAAGGGTTTAGGGAAAACTCCGCCCAGGGCGCCAATGAATTTCTTCCACTCCGCCTCACGTTCCGCGGCACCCAGGTGCAGAAGCTGCGGGTGCGCCCACAGCACAAGCTTTTCGGGCGGCAGAGTTCCAATGAGGTGCGAAATCTCCCACCGCAGCCCCTCCGTAACTCCGCTCGCCCAAAAGACAAGTTGCGATGCGTTGACGACGTCTGCAACCTTGGCGTGCCACAAATCGTCGCTCGCGTAGAATCGCGCCGCTCCGAGCGCGGGCAGTTTCTCGCCTGGCCTGCCGATGGCGATCACCGGACCCAGCTTGCGGAGCTGCGCCGTGACCTTCTGTTCGTCATTCGGAAGCGAAAAGAGTTTTTGGAGCAACGTCGGCTTGGCGATGCTGGCGTCAAGCGCAAAGGAGCGAAGATAGAAAACGGGACGTTTGGCCTTTGGCGACTCGAGCACCGCGAGCGCGGACTGCGCCCTCATCTGAAGCAACTGTCTTCGGGCGCGATCGAGCCACACAAGTGTCAGCAGGACCATCGCCACCCGATACACCCAGGTGAGGATTTGCACGAGATTAGGATCCTGGGTAAAAAGCTCAACGGCTCCGACAATCAACGCCGGGAAGCCGGCTATGAAGATGAGTGCCAGCAAGAGGAACACCCGCCGCCACCAACTCACCTTTTCACGCTGAACGCCACAGTTACGCAGCGACTCCAACAACGCCGGCCGCCAGTCTTCCATGCTTCCCAAGCAAACAGGCTTCGTGCTCACAATCGCACCTCAAGGTAGCCTGGGGAAGCGCCTACATCATACTCCCAACCGGCCGGTTTGGAGCCTTGGAATCAGATACCGTGATTTCTTCTGCTCGGCCAACCAGCATCTGCTATAACTAGGCCAATTCCCAGATCCCCAGGAGGTCGCATCGTGCCGAAGTTCGTCATTGAGCGTGAAATCCCCGGAGCCGGCTCCATGTCTTTAGATCAGTTGCAGGCCGTCTCACAAAAATCCTGCTCTGTCCTGCGCAACCTCGGGCCCCAGATTCAGTGGCTGCAGAGCTTTGTTACCGACAACAAGATTTACTGCGTCTACATCGCTCCCAACGAGGAGATAGTGCGCGAGCATGCGCGCCAGGGCGGTTTCCCCGCCAATAGCGTCGCACGGGTCCGGCGCGTCATCGACCCCACCACCGCCGAATCGCCGGCCTGACCGGGCTGGAAAGCGCTCGCTTCGCATCCACAGTCCATGCGCTGGTGCGCCTCGTCTCTGCGCGCCATCTGCCTTAGTCTCTCAGTCCCCTAGTACCTCAGTCCTTGGCGTCTGCTTTCTTGCTCCCTCGTTCCTCGTTCCGTTGGTCGCTGCCTTTTTGTTCCCGCGCCCCCAGTTCTTATCATGGAAGCAGCGCTCTCCATGCTCTCCACCGACTCCTCAGCCCGGGCCCTCCCAACATTGCACGAATTCTTCGCGCCGGGCGGCATCCTCGCCCGTTCGCCTCTGCCCTACGAGCACCGCCCCGGGCAATACGAGATGGCCAAAGCGGTGGAGCGCGCTCTTGCCGAGCGCCGTCACCTCATTGTCGAAGCCGGCACGGGCACCGGAAAGACACTCGCCTACCTGCTCCCCGCGCTGCGCACCGGCCAGCGCGTCATCGTCTCCACCGGCACCAAGGCCCTTCAGGACCAGCTCTACTTTCGCGACGTGCCTTTCCTCGAAAGCCTCCTTGGTGAGCTCCGCGTCTGCTACATGAAGGGCCGCGCCAACTACCTCTGCCGCCGCAAACTTTACGCGCTGCGCGACCAGCCCGTCTTATCGGGATTGGACGAGATCGATGAGTACCAGCAGATCGCCGAGTGGGAACGAACTACCGGGACCGGCGATCGCGCCGAGCTTTCCGCGCTGCCCGAGACCAGCGCGCTCTGGCACAAGCTCGACGCGCGCTCCGAAGCCTGCCTGGGAACAACCTGTCCTGACTACCGCCGCTGCTTTGTCACCGAGATGCGGCGGCGCGCGCAGGAAGCCGATCTCATCATCGTCAATCACCACCTGTTTTTCGCCGACGCCGCCGTGCGCGAGATGGCCGCAGCCGCTCCCGACGCCGGCATCCTGCCCGAAGCCGCCGCGGTTATCTTCGACGAGGCTCATGAGCTCGAAGAAGTCGCCTCGCAATACTTCGGCCGCTCGCTTTCCAATGCGCGTATCGAGGACTTTGCACACGATACCGATGTGCTGCTGCGTGGCAAGGCAGGGTCATCACAGCTCCCTGCACTCACACTCCAGCTTCGCGAGCGCGCACGGCTGTTTTTTGCCGCGCT
>JASHYS010000197.1 GCA_030042915.1 Acidobacteriaceae bacterium | reverse complement strand
CTGTGCGAGCGTGTTCAAGTCCACGCGGTAGTTGACTGAGGAGACGAACGCAGGCACGCTATGGCTGGCGTGCTTGAGCAAATAGCGGCGATTCGCATCGAGGGGGCGCTGATCCATCCACACCAGCGACGCTTTCACACTGCGCGCCACAACGGGCGATGTTGTGGCGCCTGCAATCAGGTCGCCGCGGCTTATGTCAAGTTCCCGGTCGAGCACGAGCGTAACAGAAAGCGGCGCGATGGCTTCGTCGAGGTCGCCGTCGTAGGTGACGATGCGTTCGATATTGGCTGCTCGCATCGAAGGAAACACTGTGACGGCATCGCCCCGGCGAACTCTACCCGATGCGATCTGGCCGGCAAGCCCCCGGAACGTGTGGTCGGGCCGCAAGACGCGCTGCACTGCAAAACGAAAAGGCGCATCGCGCAGATCCTGCGCGCCAGGCAGCGACTCGAGCAAATCGAGCAGCGATGGGCCGATGTACCACGGCATCGCGCGCGAGGTTTCCGCGGCACGGCGCACAACGTTGTCGCCTTTGAGCGCGCTAACCGGGACAAAGTGCGCCTCGAAAGAAGTTCCGGTGCCGGCGGCAATCTGTGTGAGAACGGCAGAAAACTCTGATTCAATGGCGCGAAACTCGGCTTCATTGTAGCCGATTAGATCCATTTTGTTGACGGCCACCAGCAGGTGCCGCACGCGAAGCAGCGAGGCGATGTAGGCATGGCGGCGCGACTGGATTTGAACGCCCTTGCTGGCGTCGATGAGCACGATGGCCGCGTCAGCAGTGGATGCGCCAGTGGCCATGTTGCGCGTGTACTGCTCATGGCCCGGCGTGTCGGCAATAATGAACTTGCGCTGGGCCGTCGAGAAGTAACGGTAGGCGACGTCGATGGTGATGCCCTGTTCGCGTTCGGCGCGCAGACCGTCGGTCAGGAGCGCGAAGTCGATTTGGCCGGGCGCGGTGGTGCCCTTGCCTTCAATCGAGCGGACCTGGTCTTCGTAAACGGATTGTGTATCGTAGAGAAGCCGCCCAATCAGCGTCGACTTGCCGTCGTCCACGCTGCCGGCCGTGGAAAAACGCAGCAGGTCTTTTTCGCGCTCGGCGAGCAAAAATGTTTCGATCGAAAAGCTGGGAGCGGTGAGCGTCGCCACTTAAAAGTAGCCCTCCCGCTTCTTGATTTCCATCGAGCCTTCCTGGTCGTGATCGATGACCCGATTGGCGCGTTCCGACGATTTGAACGAAATCAGCTCTGCAATGATGTCGGGAATGGTGGTTGCATCGGAGCGGATGGCGCCTGTGCACGGACTGCAACCGAGCGAGCGCAAGCGGCACTTGACCATTTGCGGCTTCTCGCCCGGCCGCGCCATAAAGTCCTGCTCAATGGGCAGCAGGACATCGCCGCGGACGTACATGGGCCGCTCCCTGGCAAAGTACAAATCGACCACCGGGATTTTCTCTTCATGGATGTACTGCCACACGTCCATTTCGGTCCAGTTGGAAAGCGGAAAAACGCGAATGCTTTCGCCGGGGTGGATGCGCGCGTTGTAAAGATTCCACAACTCCGGCCGTTGATTCTTGGGATCCCACTGGCCGGCCGAGTCACGGAACGAATAGATCCGCTCCTTGGCGCGTGACTTCTCCTCGTCGCGGCGAGCGCCACCGAAAGCGGCATCAAAGTTGTAGTGGCGCAGTGCGTCGAGCAGCGCCTGGGTTTTCAGCAGCGCACAACAGCGCTTGGTGTCGAGCACAATGGGATTGGTTCCGGCGGCGATTGCCGGTTCGTTGCGCCACACCAGTAGCTCGGCGCCCACCTTGCGCGCCGTCTCATCGCGGAATTGCAGCATCTCGGCGAATTTGAAGCCGGTGTCGATGTGCAGGAGTGGAAACGGAATCGGCGCGGGATAAAAGGCCTTTTGCGCCAGCCTGAGCATCACTGAGGAGTCTTTGCCGATGGAGTAAAGCATCACCGGACGCTCGAATTCCGAGGCCACCTCGCGCAGAATGTGAATGCTCTCCGCCTCAAGAAGGCGCAGATGATTCAGCCGCCGCGCAGGGGCGACGCTCGTGCGTCCTGGCGAGTTGACGACTTCACTTCCGGCGACCGGCATCGGGACCTCTCTCGTTCGGGGAACCCTGAGGGCCGGTACACTCAGACACATGCCCAGCCTTCAGGCTACGGGTGTGTCTTCTGAATCAGATGGTGCTGAGGAGAAGCTGGAGACTAGACAGGACACCCGTCGCAAATGTGGGACGGGCGACAACACGAACGCCTTTGAGAAGAGCGGACCATGCGTAAAGATATGCTAGCAAAATGTGCCGCAAGGCACAAGCAGGCCCGCAGAGCGCCTGGGCGTTGACGGCCGCGAGCCGAACGGTGCCCTCGTGGGTCAACTGAAGAGCGCGTCGTCCCACGATTGCGGATCATCCCACATAGGTGTGGGGTCAAAGTAACCCGTTTCCGGCTTGAGGTGACGCCTGAGTTCGTCATCATTCAAGGCAATGCCGAGGCCTGGGGTGTCGGGCAGGTGGATATAACCCTTATTGATGATCGGCTTTTCCACTCCCGTAACGAGATCCTGCCAGAAGGGCACATCGAGAGAGTGGTTCTCGAGTGCGAGAAAGTTTCGTGTGGCCGCCGCGCAATGGACACATGCCATGCATCCGACCGGAGTTCCCGCAAAGTGCATGGCCATGGGTACACCATACTTGAACGCCATTTCGCCGATGTGGTGAGTTTGCAGAATTCCTCCCGAAGTCGCCAGATCGGGATGAATCTTGTCCACAGCGTGCTCTCGGCATAGAGTCTCGAAATCCTCAATCCTGTAAATGTCCTCGCCGGTGAGTGTCGGCGTCGGGCTCTGCTGAGTAATCTCCTTGAGCAGGTCGGTGTAGTACCAGGGAATCACATCTTCCATCCACTCGAGGTTAAATTTCTCATACGCTTTACCGAGCCGGATAACCGATTTCACGCCAATATGGCCCAGGTGATCCATCGACAGAGGCATATCGTAGCCGATGTTCTCGCGCACAGCAGCCACGTACTCGCACAGCCGGTCGATGCCCTTCTCCGTCACTTCGGTGGCAATAAAAAGGTTCGGCTGCACGTGCTGTTCCCAATTGCTCAGACCAGGAGGCTGCATTACCGTGTCGGGAATCCCATCGAGCACGTTGATGCCCAGATCCATCTTCATCCAGGTCAGGCCCATTTCCTTGCGGGCTTTGGCGCGGCGGCCATATTCAGCCGGATCCTTCGATTCCGTCGTGTCGGCGTAGATGCGAACTTCATCGCGCCATTTGCCGCCAAGCATCTGGTACACGGGAATGTTGTAGACCTTGCCGGCAATGTCCCACAGGGCCATCTCCACTGCGCACACGCCGCCGGCCTGACGCGCGTTGCCGCCAAACTGTGCGATTTTCTGAAACAAGTAGTCGACGCGCAGAGGATTCTCTCCCAGCAGGCGGCTCTTGAGGACCATCGCGTATTGCGGCCCGGCGCCGTCGCGCACCTCGCCAAGGCCGTAGACACCTTGATTGGTGTCAATGCGGATGAGCACGCACGGGCTCGGGCCTGGCTTGACGATCACTGCATAGCGCATATCTGTGATCTTCAGGGTCGAGGGACTCGAAGCAAGGTTCACGTTCTTGATCCCTGCCTGAGCTTCTGCGGCGCGCCCAACCGCGCTTCCTGCAAGTAAGCTGATTGACGACTTAAGCACTTTGCGACGTTCGATGCGAAATCGATGTGCGTTGGACATTTCAGTCAATTCCCTTCCCCGACTTTTTTGGAGTTTCCATCTTACTCCCGCCTTCCCATCCTGGTTCCCAGGCACGAGTGAACTGTTTCGACAGTTCAGGCGAGTTTGTGGAAGAATGCATAACCGTGGCTGTTGGCAAATCAAAGCGGGTGTGAGTTTCTCCATGATCAAGTCCTTGCTTTCGCGTCGCAATCTGATCAAGTCAATCGGGGCCGCTGCAGTGACGCCGATGTTGCCGCCATTGACGGGAGCCGCGCAGGATACGAAGCCCTGGTGGCTTGGTGACGGCATGCCGCAGGAGAGCGTCACGACGCCGAAAATCGCCTGCGGGATCGATGTGCGCAATGGCGTTAGTGATCAGATCATTCGCAGCATGGTTCAGATCGGCGTCTACCATGTGTTGTCGAACGGTCCCGCAATACCGTGGACCGTCAATGAGCTTCAGCCGATTGTCGACAAACTCAAGGCCGGCGGTGTGACGCTGGGAAACCTGATGATTGGCGGCTTTCCAAACGTGATTTATGGGCGACCTGGGCGCGATGAGGAGATCGACAAAGTCAGGCAGTCAATTCAAGCTGCCGGCCAGGTGGGACTGCCTGTGGTGGAATACAACTTCTATGCGCACCGTGCCATGGAGGGTTATTTCGAGGAGACCGGGCGGGGTGGCGCGGGACTGACCGGCGTGGATTTTGACCGGATGAAGGATCTTCCGCCGCTTCCACAGGAGGGCGCTCACACCCTCGATGAAATGTGGGCCAATATCACGTACTTCCTCAAGGCCGTTATTCCCGTCGCCGAAAAAGCAAATGTACGCCTCGCTCTGCACCCCAACGATCCGCCTTTCCCGCTCAGCCGGGGATCGCAACAGATCATGGCCACGGTTGCCGGCTGGAAGCACCTGATCGAGGTCGTGGACAGCCCGGCGAATGGAATTACCTTCGATTGCGGCGTGACCATGGAGATGGGCGAGGACCCGGTTGAAGTGTGCAGGTACTTTGGCAGCCGCGACCGCATCAACCACATGCACTATCGCAATCCGCATGTAAAGGTGCCTTATCTCAAATATGACGAAGGCTTCATCGATGAGGGCGACGTGAATATGTTCGCCGTGATGCGCGAGCTGATCAAGATGAAGTATTCGCGCGAGATTTATCCCGAGCATCCGCGCGCTATTGACTACGACCGGGAGCGTGGTTCGATTCGTGGATATCCTGGAGGCGGCGGCTACGCGGGCAATCTATATGACATAGCCTACGCGAAGGCGATGCTGCAAGCGGCGCTGATTGTTGAGCGAGTGGGGTAAATGCGCGACTCATTCTAGGGCTCCGGCGCACCCGGCACCCGCCGCTCTGGTTTCGGCTGCCTGGCTTTGGCAAGCAGGGCATCGAACTCGCTGCGCGGCATCTTCAACTTCTCAGGATGCGCGTCGATCCACTTGGCAAATGCATCGTACTTCGCCGGCGTCCATCCGCCTTCAAACTGCGCTCCGTTCTTGCCCTCGCGATTCAATTCGAAATTGTAGTCGTCGGTGAGCGCGGTAAACTCTGCGGCGCTGATGGCATCTTCAGCCAGTATCGCGGGAATGAAGAGAACGCCCTCCGGCTTGGCCAGCACCAGGTCGCCCGGCAGCACGATGGCCCTTCCGATGCGAACCGGTACATTGATGCCGGTCAGCTCCATGTCGGCCCAGGCTGAGGGATCATACCCGCGGTAGAACCCATTGAAGTCTGGGATTTCCCGGTTCTCTTCCTGATCGCGAATGCCGGCGTCAAACACAAACCCCGTATGCGTGCGTGCCGCTACTGCGTTGCCCAAGTTTGAGCCAATCAGAGTGCCTTCGACGATCTTGCCGAAACCATCGGCGACGTACACATCGCCAACCTGCAATTCATTTATCGGCCAGCTATTGGTCCCGCTTACGCGGCCTTCGGCCCTACCTTCGGCAAGAATGGCCTTTTGCATGTCGGGCCGGATAGGCATGTACTGCGCCGTGAGCGCGCGACCGGCGAACGGCTTGTCGAGGTGCAGCGCCTGCCAGCCGCCCTCAAACTGGTTGCGGTAGCCGTGGTCGCGCAAGTATTCCCACACGTCTTCAATCGTCATATCCAGCGCGCGCTTCAGCAGAGCATCGGGCAGCTTGGGACGCCCATCAGGAAAGCGATCGCCCTTCCAGTCCGAGGTGTAGAAAAGAATCTGATCGCGCGTCATCTTCACCTGGGCACGTGAAGGCAGAGCTACCAGAAAGGCGCCAATCACCGCAGCCATTGCAATCGCTTTTTTCATGGAAGGATCCTCCCGCGAGCGCTTTGTCTCCTAGACCTATGGCCAACGCATCAGCCCTGGCTTACCGAGCCGCATGCACAGACTGCGATCAAAGGAGCATGGCAATTGTAAAACCACTTTGGCCCCAACGGCAGACCGTGCGATTGCGAGATTTCCGTTCGAGTTTCGCGCTGCATGGTCTAGAATGGCCAGAGCCCCCCAGGAAGAGGCCCATATGAAATACGCGCGGAAGCATGCGTTGGCCATGTTTCTGAGCCTTCCCGTTCTTGCCTTGCCGGCGTTCGC
>JASHYS010000016.1 GCA_030042915.1 Acidobacteriaceae bacterium | reverse complement strand
CTCGGTGGAAACCTGCGGAGAGCCGTCGTTGTGGCGCATGGCCCATTCGGGGTGAGCCGCGAGGGCGTCGGGCCAGTTGAGGTCGGGACTCATGCGCGCCACCACGCGCATGCCACGTTTTTTTGCGGCTGCTGCGCACTCGCCGAAAAAATCGCGGTCGCCGAGGAATTTGCCATGCTTGTGGAACGGCACCTTGGACGGATAGAAGGCCAGGATGCCCGTGACGCTGACAAACACGGCATCGACCTCGAGCGAATGCCAGTAGCCGGCCCACTCTTCCACGTTCATCACCGCGGGATCGTGCTCGGTCATGTTGGTCTGGCCCACGCGGCGCACGCGCTTTTGCCACGGCTCGGCGGCGACGTCGGGCTGCGGCAGCCGCCCTGGAAGCGCGACGAGCGCAAATGCCGGCAAGGGCGGGGCGGGCGCGGTTGGCGTTTCCGGTTGTGGTGCAGCCTCGAGAACCGATGCCAGAGGAAGGGCTGCGGCCCCGCTGGTCAGGCTGGTCTTGAGGAATTTGCGGCGGCTGAGCATGCGGTCCTCGCGAAGAGCATCGCGACAAGTGTAATTGGCATTGCGGCCAGGCTTCCAGAATCCTGGCGGCAACTGGCCCACGCACGGCAGCCCGCAGACAAAAAGGCAGCCCAGGCCGTGTGGCCCGGACTGCCGGAAGGGACAGTGCAGTTAAAAAGTGAACTTGAGCGCGCCCTGCATCACGCGGGGCGGCTCGTTGCCCGTCCCTGAGATCTGCCCGAAGTTCCCCCACGTCAGAGTGGTTCCGGGCTCGCCAAAAGACGGGTGATTGAACACGTTAAAGAACTCCCACCGGAATTGCACGCCATAGCGCTCGGCGATCTGCCAGTTCTTGTCGATGCCCGCGTCGCCCCAGGTTTCGTGCGGGGCACGCATGATGCCCTTGCCCGTGTCGCCGTAGGTACCCACAGCATTGGGAGTGAAGGCGCCGGTATTGAAGTACTGGTTGAGCCAATGCGCGCGTGATCCCTGCTTGACATTGAGAGCCTGACCGGACACGTAATCGCCCCGGTCCTCGCCCTGGTCAGAGTAGGAGTTGTTGCTGCCATTGGCGCCGCCGCCGATGGTGAGGCCCGCGCCGGAGATCCAGTTATAGATGCCGCTCACCTCCCAGTTGCCGAGCGCTTCTTCAACCAGCGAGCCGTGCCCATGCAGCGACGGGCTGGTGTATACAAAGTTGCTCACCCAGTCAATGGGGTAGTTCTGCGACGAGAGACCCCGGCTCCAGCCAAGATTGGAGGGATCGCCAATGGCGTTGTAACCGAAGCTGATGTTCGACGATGAAGTGTCGTCGATGGCCTTCGACCAGGTCAGGTTCGACTGCCACTGCAGGCCGTGGGATTGCTTCCACTCGCCCGTCAACTGCAAGCTGTTGTAGCTGGCTGTGCCGGGGCTGAACATGTCGAGGATGAAACCGCCGAACGTGGGCGCCAACGCACGATTGCCGTTGTTGGCGTTTCCGGCGCCGTAAAAGATACCCGGATTTTCGTCGATGATGGTCGACTGGTGATACGTTTCTGTGCCTACATATGCCACGCGCGCCACCATGTTGGACTTGAAGCTCTGCTCGACCGACAAATTCCAGGCTTGCGTGACGCCCAGCTTGAAGTTGGGCGCGATGGTGGCCGGAATCTCCAGGCCGGAGCCAAAGGTCACGCTGGCCGGAGGCTTGTAAGTGGCCGAAGCAAACGGCGGGAATGGACTCTTGTCGCCCGTGCCGGCAAACGTTGACCAGGGGCTGTTGAAGTCGAGCGGCGTGGTGCTGCTTTGTCCCGGTGTGTAGGTTGGCGCAAAGGGGGCGTTATCGACGGTATGGTTGTACGTCGAGTAGATCATGGGTTGCGTAAACATACCGAAGCCGGCGTGGATAGCAGTTCTGGGCAATTGCTTGGGCTGCCATGCGATACCGACGCGCGGTTCCCAATAGCCGTAGGTGGTATCCATCAGGCCGGCGCCGATTCCCGTGTCGCCCGGGAAGACCATCCCTTTGGGCGCGTTGGGATAGACGGTGCTCTGCTGGCCCGGAACCCACGCCGCCGCTCGTCCCGCAGTCACTTGCGGAGGCAGGTTGGGATCCCAGCGCAGCCCGAGGGTGAGGTTGATGTTGGGCCGCAGCCGCCACAAATCCTGGCCGTAGAAGCCGGGCTGCCAGCCGGAGACGGGAGCCACTTCGCCGGCGCCCTGTGTGAATTTATACAAGTCGCCAACCAGGTAATCGGCCAAGCCGCTTCCGGTGTAGCTTCCATTCCAATCCAGCTCCGCTTCGGTCGGGTACTGGGTGATCTCTGCCGCATACTGGTGCTGCAGATTCATTCCGGCCTGGATGGTGTGCTTGCCGAAGCTCTTTGAGAAGTTGTCGTAGAGACCGTAGGTGGTGCGAAGTTCCTGCGATGGCTCATACCAGCCGCTTTCGAAGCCGCCGCTGTCTACCTCGAAACCTTCCAGGTAGCAGGTCCCGGGCAGCTCGGTAATGTTAATGTAGCTCGACCAGCAGAAGGGCTTGTTGGCGGCAGTTAGAGCGGCGGAGCCATTGTGCGCTGACATCTGCGTCCAAAAGACCGAGGCGACATTGACCATGGT
Organism: Acidobacteriaceae bacterium; assembly: GCA_030042915.1. Next base: position 10,771 of record JASHYS010000016.1, on the reverse strand, counting down.
GGGGCTGATCGTCCAAGTGTCGTTCATGGTCTCGTTGAAGTACTGCATTTTTTCAGCGAAGGTGTACTGCCAGGTAGACAGGGGCAGCATGGAGAGCACGTCGCCCGGCGTATCGCCCGATGGCTGCACCAGGTTGTTCGCATAGCTGATTAACGACACGCGCTGCTTGGAGGACGCGTCCCAGTCCAGCCGGCCAGTGCCTTCGTCGTAGTTGTTGACGATGGCCGCGCTGGTGTATTCCACGCAGCCTGCGGCAATCTCGGTCGCCGAGCACCCGGTAGTGCTGACGCCGGTTTTGCCCACCTGCGGCAGGGCGGCTGACACGATGGCGACAGCCGTTGAGTTGTAGCTGTAGCCCTTCGTCGTATCCAGCTGATTGGGCTTGCCGCCAATGGTGGTGAAGGGGCAGACCGCCGATTCACCGCCCGAGCACAGGGCCGTCGAAATGCCGCTGAAATCGCCACTCAACATGGCCGCTGTCGGCGCGTAGGTTTGATTTTCACTCGATGCCGCTGCGGAACGCGTTCCCTGGTAGTTGCCGAAGATGAAGAGACGGTTTTTCAGGATCGGCCCGCCGGCAAAAGCGCCGAATTGATTCTGATGCAGCGGGTTGATCTGGTGCGTCCACCAATCCCTGGCGTTGAAGTCGTTGTCGCGCAGGAACTCGAAAAGTCCGCCGTGGACCTGGTTCGAGCCGGATTTGACCTGGATGCTGACCACGGCCCCGGGTGCGAAGCCATACATGGCGTTGAAATTGTTGGTAATGACTGTGAATTCCTGCGTGGCGTCGGCGTTGGGAAACGGCGCGGCGCGGCCCAGGTAGGTATCCATGTTCGGCGCGCCATCAAGAATGTAGTACGTGCTTCCCTGGCGCCCGCCACTGGCCGCTGCATCGGTCTCGTTCGGGAACGAGAACCCGCTCTGCGTGTAGCTGTTACCCAGGTTGGCGTTGATCACGCCCGGAGCCAGCCATACCAATGTCGACGGATCGCGCCCGTTCAAAGGCAGCTGAGTCACCGACGAGGAGTTCACCGTCATGCCCAGCTCGGGACTGGTCGTGTTGATGAGTTCCGCATCGGCTGTGACGCTGATGGTTTCGCCGGTTGCACCCACTTTCAACAGGACGTTCTGCGTAGCGGCCTCGTTGGCGTGGATCACGATGCCCGTTTGCCGGTAGTGTGCGAACCCGGGCGCGACGATGCTCAACGCATAATTGCCGGGCTCGACGGGCTGGATAAGGTACACTCCGCTACCGTTGGATGTTTCGGTCTGCTGGTAGTTTGTGCCCAGGTTGGTCAGAGTGACGCTGGCTCCCACTACCGCCGCACCCGATGGATCGGAAACCTGCCCGGTCAAACTGCCGCTCGTGCCTTGCGCGAAGGTAAGCACGCCAGATGCGGCAAGAGCAACGGCGATTACGAGCACGAGAAGTCTCAGGCTCTTTGCGCTCATCAACTGCATATTCTCCTCCTGAAGTGAATGCGATAGGGGCTGGTAAATCCCTCTCGTCGCCTGCTGTTTTCTTATCAGCAGGTAAATGAAACCGGTTTCATTTTGCGATCCGCCATACTCTGCGGCGCCAGCGCCATTCCGGAATGCCCGGGAACGCTGTCGTTGCGCCTGCGCGAATCACCGTTGCGAGCATCGGCATCCGCCGGCTCGACACTGATTTGCACCAAACAGCGCGATTCTGGAGCTGCCGGACGCAGCAGTGCTGTTTCCAGCTCATGGCGTCATTTCGCGACCGTCAGAAATGACTCCTCTGAGCCCTGTCGAATCTACGCCCAGGGAAATACCGCATGTATCCGCCAAAAGTACGACCGGCACAAGATTTTGCCTAAGCGGTTCCTAAGCGGTATATGACGGGTGACACAAGAGGTGAAGCTCGCTGGAGAGCGGCTTAAGCTCCATCCAGAGGCGGCGCGGATTCACCAGGGGTTCACGCCGAGGGGTTGGTAATGAGCCCAATCGAAGTCAACGCTTCCCGGGCCTGAGGTCGGAGTGGTGTAGGCAAAAAGAGCTGGACGCGATCCCTTCCACCAGCTGAAGTGGATCTCTCGAATCGGTCCCAATGCTACGAAATTCCTGCCGTCATCGAGACTGTAGGAATACCGGGCTTGATCTCCTTCGACATGCACACGAAGCTGAACGATTGCCTGCTTTACGATGGGGCCGGGAACGCGATCGGACAAATGAAAGAAATACAACCGTCTTTCGTCTCCCGTCTGCATTACTTCAACGCCGGTCGCGTCTTCTTCAAACATCGCCAGCCCGGCGTGCGTACCAGCCTTCATTCCGGCCAGGTCTACGCGCACGGTGAATTCGAAGGCGTTGTCCTGCATGCACTGCGTGAGCGTATTGCGTGCCGAAAGCAGGCCGTCGGCCGGCATGGGAGTCAAGCGCAGAAAACCCGGGCGCGCACTCAACGACCAGTGTGCGTCGTCGGGGTTGTGATTCCACTCCCATTGCGGGCTGAGCGTTGCCTGGTTGAATTCATCGGAGGTCTGCGGATGCTGCCGTGCTGCGGCTCCATCATGGTCGGGGATCGGCCCGGAGGCCACGGGCTGGCCGGTCGCAGCGTCGTCGGGATCGGCGCCGATGAGCGGCCAATCGTCCTGCCAGTGCACCGGCTCCAGATGAACGATGCGGCCGTGCGCGCCATCGGACTGAAAGTGAACGAACCAGCCCTCGCCGTCCGGGGTTTCAACGTACGCTCCCTGATGCGGGCCGTTGATCCTGGTCGAGCCCTGCGCCAGCACGATGCGATGCTCGTAGGGGCCGTAAATCCGGCGGGACCGCAGGACTGCCTGGCTTCCTGCTCTGACGCCGCCAATGGGAGCAAAAATGTAATAGTACCCATTGCGCTTGTAGAGCTTCGGCCCCTCGAGAACCGGCAGGTGTTGCGCATCCCGAACGATGACCTTTCCGTCGTCGAGCACATGCTTGCCGTCTGCAGACATGCGGTGCAGGATGAGCGGGCCGGCGCCGGTCACGGAGTGGATGAGATAAGCGTTCCCGTCATCGTCCCAAAAAGGACACGGGTCCTCAAGGCCCGCCTGTGCGATCACCGCGGTTGGCTCGCTCCAAGGGCCGGTGATGTTTGCGGCTGTAGTCACGAAGATTCCTTCGTCGGGCGTGGGAAAGTACACGTAGAACAAACCATCGTGCTTCCGGATGGAAGGCGCCCAGATTCCTTTGCCGTAGCGATTGCCGCCGATCATGCTGTAGCGCGGGTCCATGTCGAGGCGCGCGACCGCGTGCCCCATGATCGTCCAATGGACGAGATCATTGGACTGAAGGATGGGAATTCCGGGGACGAAATGAAAAGTTGAGGCAATCAGATAGTAATTTGCGTGGTCGCGGATGACGTCGGGGTCGGAGTAATCGGCAAAGAGGACGGGATTTCGATAGACGTGCCCAGCAGGCGGGCGCGGTGTTTGACCGTGCACAAGCGCAGCCGCCGCCAGCAGGCAAATCGCGAGCGGGATGTGCAGCGGCCGACCCTGTCGAACGCATCCATCTGTCCCCGTCATCGCGTTGCCTTCCTGATCTGCTCACAGAGCATTTGCAGATGAAAGCGGCCTTCTGGGGAACCGCAGCCGGCATTCGACTCGTGACGAACTGCTGCAATGAGCTATTCATTTCCGCGCTGAATTCGCACGCCTGGCATGGAGATGAGGAGTGCGGTGATTGCCACACTCCTCTTTTCCGCTTAGAAGATCAATTTTAGCGACAACTGCGCGATGCGCGGGCTGTTCTGCGGGTCGGATGTTCCTCCCGGACCCGAGGTCCAGTTCTGCGGGCTCGTGCCCGTGATCTTGCCGAAACTCCCGGTAGAGGAAGTCAACGTCGTGCCTGGATCGCCGAGGTTGGTGTGGTTGACCAGGTTGAAGTAGTCGGCCTCGAAATTCAAAGAGGTTCTCTCGGTGAATGGAAACTTACGCGTGATGCTGCCGTCCCAGTCAACGTAGTGCGGGCCCACAAAAGAACCCTTGACGACGTTTCCGAAGGTACCGGCGGGATTGACCGAAAAGGCGGCTGGATTCAGCCACCCCACGCAGTTCGCCGCTCCCACCGCGCATGCGCTGCTGCCGTAGGCGCCGCTGCCGCTGTATACGGCGCGATCGCGATTCTGGCCGGAACCGGAGTTGTTCGATGCGCTGGACCAGATGGTCAGCGGATCGCCGCTGTGGTACTGGAAGATTCCGCTGGTCCCCCAGTCGTTGAGAATGTAGCGCAACGCGCTGGGTGAATCGTTAAGGAACCTGGGAACCATGTACACGTAGGAGAGTGCGGTGACGTTGCGGTGATCGAAGTCGGCCGGGCCGTAGTCCAGGGCCTTGAAGTGGGACATGGTGATGGGGTAGACAAACGAATTGCCGCCTCCAATCGAAGTCGCAGCCTGATTCCAGGGCATATTATTGAGCGCTTTCGACCAGGTGTAGTTGAAGAGCAGCGTGAGGCCGTAGCGAACGCGTTGCTCGGCCGAAACCTGCAGCGAGTTGTAGTTGGTGTTGCCGCCGGTGTTGGCTGCCGTAATGTACTGGGGGAAGCAACTGTTGGTGGCGGCGCAGCCAGGTTGATCGAATTCGCGCACGCCGCTGATCTCGGGATTGAGTTCAAGATCCTGCCATTCATGGTTCCCACGCGTGCCCACATAAGCCATTCGCATGGAGAGACTGCTCGCCAGCTGCTGCTCGAGAGCCAGGTTGAAGGCGTAGTCGCGCGGATCCTGGAAGCCCCGGTAGGGGTCGAAGGTCAGCCAGTTGTTGGATGACGAGATGTGGAATGTGTTGGGCGGAGGCTGCGGCGCCGGAAAAGGATTTGTGACCCCAGCCGTCCCATAAGGGTTGGCCCAATTGATGGGGGTGGTGGCATTCTCCTGTAAGGTCACGGCGACAAGGAACGGCGGCGAGCCCGTGGAGTAGATATCGAACAACGTACTGTTGATGCGGCTGTCGTAGAACATACCGGCTCCGCCGCGTATGGCTGTTTTGCCGTTGCCGAGGACGTCCCAGGCGAAGCCCAGCCGGGGCATGAAGTGGTCGTATTCATTGGCCACGCCGTTGCGAACGAACCCGCTGTCGCCGGCGAACTGCAGACCCGCCGGCGCAAGAGGATACACCGAGGAATGCGTGTCAGACGCCCATAGGGTGGGATTGAAGCCGCCCATGCGGCCAAACAGATTGCGCCAGGGAACGAACGGCTCGTAGCGCACGCCGTAATTCAGCGTCAGATTGTGCGACGCCTTCCAACTGTCCTGAACGTACGCTCCCTGGAACTTGCCGCGGACGTTGAAGTACTCGCCCGAGGCCTGAACGAGTTCATAGAGGTTGCCGAACAGGAAGCTGGCCGCGGCGTCGCCGGTGAAATCGGAGTTAAAGAAAAACTCGCCCGGCTGCTCGTAGTCATTGTTCACGTCGATCTTCGACACTTCGCCGTGGTAGCCGGCATCGATGTTGTGCCTGCCCATCAGAAAATGAACATCGTCGGTGAGCGTGTAGTTGTTCCGGACGAATGCGGCCTGGGGATTGGCGCTGATGGTGAAATAGCTCGACACCTGAATCTCGTTGATCTGCTTAAAGGAGGGCTGCCAGATATTGGACCCCAGATCGTCGACATCGAGGCTGCTGGAGCTGGGGCCGCGAATGTCGAACTGGTGCTGATAGCTGAGGATGAAATTGTTGACGATGCGAGGGCTGAAGGTATGCGTCTCAGAGATCAACGAGTTGTAGTAGTGGTTCGTGGCTCCATCGGCCAGGCTGAGGATATTGGTGAGGTTTTCAACGGCTCCCAGAGTGAACTCGTCGGAGAAGTAGCGCACCGTCAGCTTGTCTTTGGGCGTCAGCTCGTCATCGGCACGAGCTGTGATCTCGTCATAGCCGAACAGGTTTGGTTGCGAATACAAAACCGACCCGGTCGAAGTCAGGGGCGGAACATACTTGAAGAAGTTGGCCGTGACGGGGCTGAGAGCAGAGCTGCTCCAAACATTGGAAGTGCCTGCCGCGCAACCTGAAATGGTTGCGGCAAGAATCGCCGACGGCATCAGCGGGTCCGTGACGCAATCGGTAAAGACCAGGTTGTTGGTGCCCGGCGATCCGCCTGACGAGTTCGCACCCGCCTGGGCAATCGTAGGCAGAAAGGTGGAGGCGCTGGCCGCGGACTCATGATCGATGGTTTTCTGATATCCGAAAAACCCAAACGCCTTATTCGTGTGGAAGACGTGCGGAATCTCCAGCGGTCCGCCCACGGTGCCGCCAAACTGGTTGCGGTGCAGCAGGTCAACGGTGCCCCTGCCGGTCTTGGCGCTGTAGGTGAGCGGCGCCGCCGCGTCCAGGTCGGAATTGCGCACGTACTCAAACAAGGCGCCATGCCACTGGCTGGTGCCGCTCTTGGTGACGATATTGACCACGCCGCCGGCGTTCTGACCGTATTGCGAGCTGTAATTGTTGGTGTCGATGCTGAACTCCTGGAGAGCATCGGGCATGGGAAAGGGCTCGTTGACATTGGTGTACTCGTCCACGTTGTTACCGCCATCGAGCATGAAGTTGGTCTGCCCCACAAACGTGCCGTTGGGCGAGATGGTAACGGCCATGGGGAAGGTCTTGGTGTCTCCCTGGTCTGCCTGCGCGGGCGGCGCAACGGTGACGCCGGCAACGTCCTCTGTGAGCGCGGCCGCATTGCGTCCGTTCAGCGGCAGATCGTTGACCTGCGCCGACCCGATCACCTGCGAAAGCGTGCCTGTGGTCACGTCGACCTGGGCGGTTTCGGCGGTTACCGTGACGGTTTCTGATGCTCTGCCTGTGCGCAGCGAGATGTTCACAGTGACGGCCGCGTCGGCGCGCACCTGCACGGCTTTTTCGGTGTAGACTTCAAAACCGCCGTGACTGACGGAAATGTCGTAAACGGAGGGCGCCAGGGTTGGAAAAACGTAATTGCCCACGCTCCCTGTGGTCGTTTTCTGGCTAATGCCAGTGCCGGCCTGAGTTGCCGTGACGTCGGCATTGGAAACCACCGCGCCGGTTGAGTCGGTCACTACGCCGTTGATGCTGCCGTATCCTTGCGCAAACAGCACACCCGACATCGCGCAAACGCCCGCAAAACTGCCGATCAGCTTGAAAAGAGCCTTCATCGCCAGCCTCCTCAAAAAAAACTTCATTTTCTTTGGAGCTCGTCAGGACGGACCCTTTGTAAGCCCGGAACAGACACAACCTGGCGAGCCGAATCCCGGGTCCTAGAGTTTGTATTGAAACGAATTGAGGTGTGAATAGACAGGTACCGTCCCTGACGGTCAGGAGCCGAACGTATCTTTCTCTTTTCTATTTGGGTTGCGGGCAATCAGAGGCAGAGGATGGGGCGTGAAATCCCACTCTCAATCGGCCGCGATGGCCAGGACCCTTGGCGGGCCGGGAGTGCCATCGGTGACTGTGGTCCCAAGCACAATTTGCAGGTTCTGGCCGCCGCCCCTGGGCCGCGCCGCCTGGCTGATCGCCTGCATCAAATTGGGATCGGTAAGGAACTCCCCGGCAGCTTCGGTGCCATAGGTGTAAAGTCCGCCGATTACCACGACTACGTGCCCGGTCTCGGAGTCGCGAATACGCGAGATGAGCGCGAAATCCTGCAATTTGGGGCTGTTGACGCCGGTAACCGGCTCGGGCGGCTGATTGGTGCCCCAGCTCCATGCGCGCGACGCAGGGTTCCTGGCGTCACGAATGTAAATCAGGTGCTGGTCGGGGTCGAGGGCCAGGCTGTAACGCAACTGCCGAGTCAGCCGCAGGCTCCATTCATTATTGAAGGCGCCGATCAGAACCACAGCTCCCTCTCTCAGATCGGAGAAGGTGCTCGCGTTCCCCCGGCGAATCAGGACTTGCTTTTTGCGAGCTTCCAACGCGCCCACGACGCGGGCAATGGTGACCGTATCGGCAAACGGAACCGTCTGTGACGAGTCGGAACTCGGGATGGGAGTCACGGAGCTTCCATTTCCCTCGACCACGGGCAACGTAGGCGGGCCGTTGGGATGATCGCCCACGGCGAGCAGGACCGGGCCCGGCGTATCGAGCACAGGCTTCCAGAACAAATCCTCGGGGCTGGCCTGGCGAAACAAATTAAACGCCAAAATGACGGCAATTGCGGCTGCCCCGGCAATCACGACGGCCCAATGGCGGCGCACCCAGGAGCGAGAGGTTCTTTTTCCAGCGGACTTTTCTGCGGCTGGATCGGCCGATGCAAATGAAAGATGAGCGCCCTGGGTTTCGAGCTGAGGCTCCGCCCCTTCGGCTTCCATTCCGTTTTCCGGCGCCGTGGCCCGCGCCTGTCCCGGAAGGGTGAACTTGGGAATGTACGATCCGGGAACCAGGCCCATGCGGAGTTCGGAACGATGCCGTTCATCCACATAATAGGTTGCGAGTTTCTTGCGCAATTCAGTGGCCGCGGTGCGCACAATGTGGTCGAGGTTCGTGTCGTACGACGGGTCCCTGCCGAAGACCTCGATGCCGATGGTCCGCTCCTTGAGCTGATCTGCTGAACCGTTCAGCGTCTGCTCTACCACATAGCGAAGAAATGCCACCGACCTCTTGCTGGAGCGAAAGACCTCGTCATGCACCAGAAGCTCAAGTTGGCCTCGAACCATGTCGGAGGTCAGCTCTGGCGTTGCTCCGTATTCGACTTCAACGTCGATCATCGGCCACTTCCAGTGGGAGCGATTTTACCATGTGAAATGTGGTATTTGACCCCGCTGGCGCGCGGGTTGAGCGCAAGAAGCTGCCGCAAATCGGCTGCCAAGTCCGCAAGTCGCCGCAGGAGCGCCCGTGCTGGGGAAAACGATCTGCCCCCAGCCCATTGCTTACGTTGACTCGTCTATTTAAGTGAGGCTATCTTGAGTCAAGGCAAGCAACTTGGAGGTGTGCGCTTGACGCACTCGTCCGATTCGGCTTCGGCCACTCGATTACTCGCTCGCTGGAGGAGCGGGGATCAGGAAGCGTTGCCGGCTCTTATCCCACTGGTCTATAAGGAGTTGCGCATCGCCGCGCACCGTTGTTTGCGCGATGAGCGTTCCGATCATACGCTGCAAAGCACTGAGTTGGTGCACGAGGTTTACCTTCGTATGGCCGGCGCCGATCCCCCGGCGATCGAAAATCGTGCGCATTTTGTCGCGATTGCAGCTAAACTGATGCGACAGATCCTCGTCGACTATGCCCGTCGCCGTGCGGCCGTCAAACGCGGTCCACAACATAAAGTTGAACTCGACGAGAGTTTTTACCTCCCCGAAAGACAGAACGTCGATATCGTGGAACTGGATCGGGCTTTAACTAGACTTTCGTCTTGCGACGCGCAACAGGAAAAAATCGTCGAGCTGCGCTTTTTTGGGGGCCTGACCGTGGAAGAGACGGCTCGGGTTCTTGAAATTTCGCCGGCAACCGTTAAGCGAGACTGGAGTATGGCCAAGGCCTGGCTGACACGCGAGGTGGGGAGAGGCATCGGTGGAGAGGACCAGCCAGTGGGAGAAAATCAAGGAACTGTTTGACGCCGCCCTGGAGCGCGACCCTGCCGATCGCGAACAGTTTCTGAACAGCGCCTGCGGTTCTGATCCATCGCTGCGCAAGGAAGTTGAATCTCTACTCTCTGCCTACGTTCGCTCCGACGATCTGTCCCGGCCTGCGCTTCCCGCCGAACCCACCCATGAAGTTCAGCCGCTGGAATCAATCGGCCCCTTCAAGCTGGTGCGCAAGATCGGCGAAGGCGGCATGGGGCAGGTGTGGCTGGCCGAACAGACCGAACCCTTGCATCGGCAGGTGGCGCTCAAACTGATCCGGGCCGGGCTGTATGACCAATCATTGCTGCGCCGGTTCCAGGCGGAACGGCAGTCGCTGGCGCTGATGGACCACCCCGCCATTGCCAAGGTGTTTGACGCCGGCGCCACGCCGGAGGGCCAGCCCTACCTGGTGATGGAATACGTGCCGGGCGAACCCATCACCAAATACTGCGACCGCAAGAAGCTAGGCATCGGCGAACGGCTGGAACTGTTCATCAAGGTTTGCGAGGGCGTGCAGCATGCGCACCAGAAGGCGATTCTGCATCGCGACCTGAAGCCGGCCAACATTCTGGTGGTGGAGATCGACGGCAAACCTGCGCCTCGGCTCATCGATTTCGGTTTGGCCAAGGCGGTTGCTCCATCGCTCGATGGCGAGTCGCAGTTTAGCGGCGTGTGGGGACTGGCCGGCACGCCGGGATATATCAGCCCCGAGCAGGCGGCGGGCGGAGATGTGGACACGCGCGCCGATGTGTACGCGCTGGGAGTGGTCCTGTACGAATTGCTCACCGGCTCGCTTCCCTTCGACACCGAGAAATGGAAAAAGCTGCCGCTGGACCAGGTGCTGCGCCAACTGCGCGAGCAGGATCCGCCGCGGCCAAGTACGCGCTTGCGGATGGAGAGGGAATCCTCTGCGGCGGCGGCGGAAAAGCGCGACACCAACCCCAAGCATCTTGCCGGCGTGCTGCGTGACGATCTCGACTCCATCACCATGAAGGCGCTGGAGAAAGACCGCACGCGGCGTTACGGATCTCCCTCCGAGCTGGCGGCGGATATCGAGCGCTATTTGAATCACATGCCGGTCACGGCGCGGCCTGCCGGCGCTGCCTATCGCATGCGCAAGTATGTGCGCCGTCATCGTGTCGCGGTCAGCGTGGCGGCGGTGCTGGTGATTCTGCTGGCTGCCTTCGCCGTCCTTGAGGCCGTGCAGCTCCGCCGCATCATCCGCGAACGCGATCGCGC